>JAEXGP010000103.1 GCA_023450775.1 Actinomycetes bacterium
CGTCGTGGTCGACGCCACGGTCCGTCGAGCCGGCCGGACGACGATCGTGGTCGAGGCGGCGCTGGCGGTCGCCGGCCCCGACGGCACTCCGGCGCGGGGCATCGGCGAGGCCGAGCTGACGTTCGCCCGGCTGCCGCGGCGCGACGGCAACCTGGACATCGGCGACACCCCGGTCGCGTACGGGCAGCGGTTCACGATGTCGCTGCCCGACTCGGGGCTGCGCGGTCCGTACCGCGACCAGATCGGCATCCGGGCGCTCGACGCGCCCGCCGGGATCGTGGAGCTCGACGTCGTGCCGTTCGTCCGCAACTCCTTCGGCGCGGTCAACGGCGGCGTGGTGGCCTCGCTCGCGCAGGAGTCGGCGGTCGCGGCCGCCGGTGCCGTCCTGGGCGACGTCACGGCCGCCGCCGACGTGGCCGTCACCTACCTGTCGCAGGGCAAGGTCGGACCCCTGCGCACGACCGCCCAGGTCGTTCGCGTGGACGGACCCGTGGCGTTGGTCCGGGTGGAGGTCACCGATCCGGGACTGCGCGACGACGACGGGGAGGCCCGGTTGGTGGTCGTCGCGCACGTCCACTGCGTGCGACGCTCGGGCTGAGGGCTCAGCGCCGGGCGGGTCGACCGACGGACCGCAGGAACAGCGGCGACGGGAACCGGAGCAGGACCCGGTCACCGTCCAGCCACGTCTCCAGCTCGCCGGCCAGCGTCTCGAGCGCCTCCGTGGCGTCCCGCCCCACGTCCTCGAGCAGCACCATGCCGACGGCGCCGTCGTCGCTCTGGTGCCAGCCCCCGACGATCCGGCCGTCCCACCACACGGTCGGCCCGGCGTTGCCCGCCGTGTCGACCAGCTCTGGCGCGTGTGGGCCCAGGTACCAGTCGCGCTCCTTCCAACCCATCGTCGTGGGGTCCAGGCCGGGGAGCAGTGCGCCCCAGGGGTCCGGGGCCGCGGTCGATCCGGTGTCGTCGGCCAGGACCAGCGCGGTGCGGCCGTCCTCGAGGGCCACCTCTTCGGCCCCGAGCTCCGCCACCGCGGCGCGGACGATGCCCTTGGTGGCGCCGAGCCACCACACCACGTCGGTCTCGGTGGCGGGACCGAAGGCGGCGAGGTAGCGGCGGACGAGCTCCGCCCACGCCGTCGGCTCGTCGAGCGGATCCGGGCGCTCGGCAAGCCAGGCCTCGGTCGTCGACCATCGCGGTCGGGACGACTTCCACGATCCGTCGTTGCCGGCGCGGACGATGTCGCCGCCGGCCCACATCCAGGTCAGCACGCGAGGGCCGATCGGCGTCTCGGCCTCCCACTTCTTGCCCGCGCCCTGGAGGATCGCGCCCTTCATGGCCGGCGCCTCCGACCGGATCTCGTCCATGGTGAGCGCACGGCCGTCGGCGAGCACCTCCAGGACCTGGCGGCGGGCCTGACGGATCCAGCGGTTCCCGTCGGCGCGGAGGCCGTGGGTCTCGACGTCCTTCACCAGGCGGGCCCGTTCCCGCTCGGCCACGCGCCGGCCGGGACCGGCGAGCGCCGCGCCGACAAGGTCGCCGGGCACGATCCAGATCGTCCGGCGCATCGCCATCACGCGGACCAGGTCCCGTTCGACGTACAGCGAGCGCTCCAGGTCGGGGACGTGCAGACCCTCGGTGCGGGCGCGGGCGGACAGGAAGATCGTCACCGGATCGGTCGCGTGCAGCGCCACCACCCGACGGGTCGCGTCGAGCGGATCGGCGGCACGGTGTCCGGGAGCGATGCCGTGGCGCACGGCGACGCGTCGGCGGCGCTCGGCGTCGTCGATCGACCTCATGCCCACGGCGCCGGATGGATGGGGTGCTGCACGCCGTCAGGATCGCAGGCCTGACCCGCGAGCGCCCGCTGGCTCGGCGGGCCTGACACGTCGGCTCATCTCGAATGACTGGCCGGCTCATTTCGAAACAGCAGCGAAACACCGGCGTCGTAGCCTGCCGCGCATGGCTGGTACCGGTGTCCGACGGATCGTCCCCCTGACGTTCGGATGGGAGCACATCCCACTGAGCATCTCCATGCAGGGCGGGGCGTCCGACGTGCGGTTGCGGGAGCCGGTCCCCGGGATCCTCCTCGAGTGCGATGGGGGTTGGCTCCTGCTCGACACCGGCTTCAACACGCCGGTGCTGCTGGACCAGAAGCTGCGGCGCCGGCTCGTCCACATGGGCATCGAGGACGAGCTGGTCGGGTCCGAGGGCGACTCGATCGAGCGGGCGTTCGAGCACGTCGGCATCGATCCGGACGACGTCGCGGTGGTGGCGCTGAGCCACCTCCACTACGACCACGCGGGTGGCGTCCGCTGGTGGGCCGAGCGCGCGCCCATGCACGTCCAGCGGCGCGAGCTCGAGCACTCCCTGTCGCTCGCCGCGCCCGAGCCCGAAGCGCTGTTCCGCATGGACTTCGACGACCACCGGATCGACTGGCGTCTGGCCGACGGGGACGTGGAGATCGCCCCTGGCGTGACGGCCGTGGCGACCTACGGGCACACGGTCGGCCACCAGAGCTTCGTCGTGGACCTCGAGGGCGGCGGCGGGTTCGTGTTCGCGTTCGACGCCGCGGACCTGCAGGTGCAGCTGGACCAGGAGATCGCGCCGGGCTCGGTCGCCACGGGCGACGTGGAGGAGGCGGTCGAGGCGATCCGACGGCTCAAGTCGATCGCGGCCCAGAAGGGCTACCGCGTCATCCCGGGCCACGACCCCGACGTGTGGCCGGCCTTCACCGACGAGCTCGGCGTGGCCGGGCCGGGCCCCGAGGACCCGACCCGCTTCCTGCCGGCGATCGACGACGCGCCGGCCGCGGTCGGCTCCACCGCGGCGGTGCACGCAGGGCACGCGGGGCACGCGCACGCCTGAGCCGGCCGCGCCGCCCGACGGGCCCGGGCGATCAGGGGTTCACGACCTCGGCGGTGCAGCCGTTCGGGAGCGTGCCGTCGAACGCGCCGGACATGAACCGCTCCATCGGGGAGCCGGTGAAGGTGAGGTCGGCGCTGCTCTTGCCGCTGCCGACCGCGGAGATCTGACCGGGGATGGTCAGGTGTCCGGCGGGGCTCGCGGAGCCGTCCTTTCGGTAGAGCGCCAGCTGCAGGTGGCCCCGGTCGCCGCCGGCCGGGCAGTAGCCGCCGGTCCGGAGCGAGTCGTACAGCGCCACGCTCATGCAGTCGGCGGCGGCCGGCACCGCCGCGTCGTCGGCGCCCTCGGTCGGCTGGCAGTGGATCACCACGTCGTCCATGCCCTGGCCGATGAGCAGGGGGACCGGCTTGCCGTCGCGCTCGGGCAGCTTGGGGAACGGGTTCACGCCGTCGGGCCCGGGCAGGTTCCAGCGGATCCAGTCGCACCACGCCTGCAGCCCGTCGTCGGTCGTGGTGGCGCACGTGTGGTCCGCGCCGCCGTTGAAGTACTCGCCCTCCGAGTAGTCGTCGGGCAGGTTCCAGAGCTCCGGCACCAGCATCTTGTGGACGCCGGCGTTGCGGTAGGGCGCGGCGATGCTCTGGGCGCGCTTGGCGTCGGTCGCCGTGCACAGCGGCACGAGCTGGGCGACGGTCGTCGCCCCCTCGGTGGTGGTGATCGCCGACAGGTCCAGGTCCGCGTGCTCCGGTGGGAAGGCCGGGGTGGCGGCGTCGTCCGACGGCGTGCCGCGGGCGGACAGCACGGCCCACGAACCGAAGATGTAGGAGAACAGCACAGGTCCGATCTGCAGCTCGAGGGCGGGGATCGGCAGGCCGACGATCTCGATCGAGGTGTGCATCTCCCAGTCGGCCAGTCCGTTGCCGGCCTCGATGCGCTGGCGGTCGGGCTGGACCACGAAGTTGGACGCCGGGGCCAGCGCGGCCACGCCCGCCAGGCGCAGGGCGGCGGCCTCGGGGTTGGGGGCCGCCTCCTGGTAGGTCTCCATCAGCTGGCCGGCCCACAGCGCGGCGTGACCGCCCTGCGAGTGACCCCATGTGATCGTGTCGTACTGGTCGGGGACCGACGAGCCGTAGGTGCGCTCGACGAGCTGCGTGGCGGCGCGGGCGGCGTCGATGACGTCGGCGGCCGCGATGCGCCCGACGACGTAGGTGTCGTTGGGCTGGTAGTCGGTGGCCGACACCACCCAGCCGCGGTCCAGGGCGGTCTGCAGCGCACCGTTCGCCGGGTCGCCCTTCCGGGCGCCGAACCCGCCGCCCCAGCCGACGGCGTTGATGCCGCTGGACATCTGGCCCCACAACGACGTCTGCGGAGCGAGCGACGGCAGGCAGGCCTGCTGCAGCCCCGACGTGCCGTGCGACCACGCCAGCATGCGGCCGGCGCCGTCGAACTCCTCGGGCCCGTCCTTCGGCGCGGCGACCATGCCGCAGACGATCTGGAGGTCGTGCTCGTCGTAGCCGGTGGTGACGTACGAGATGCGCCACGCGTGCGCGTCCTTCGGGAAGCCCGCCGAGTCCTTGTACTGGCCGTCGAGCTCGTAGCTCGCGATCAGGTCGCCCGGTCGGGAGCCGGCGGGCGGGTCCTCACCCACGCCGTTCGGCGTCTGCACGCACGGCGGCGCAGCCACCGGGAGCGGGACCGTGGTGGTCGGGCCCGAGGTGGGGAGCACCGTGGGCAGGCCCTCGACCTGCGGATCACGGGTGCATGCGGTCAGGACCGCCGTGAGCGTGGCCAGGGCCACGGCCGCGACGAGGGTGCGGGAGGGGGCTCGCATGGCCAACAGCATGCCGGGCAGCGACGCCGATCCGGCGCTTCCTCCTGAGGTTCGTCGGGTCGTCAGGCGTCGGAGGTGAGCACGACCTTGCCGAACTTCCCGCCGGCGCGGAAGTGCTCGTAGGCCGCCGCCGCCTCGGACAGCGGGAACGACGCCTCGACCGGGACCGTCGCCCGGCCGGCCTCGACGAGGGGCAGCACGTGGCGCTCCACGGCTGCGGCCGCCATGGCCTTCTGCTCGAGCGGTCGGGCCCGCAGCGTGGAGCCGTGGATGCGTCCGCGGACCGCCATCAGGTCGAGCAGGCTGATCTCGGCCTTCGGGCCGCCGCCCACGCCGATGATGCTGATGCGGCCGCCGGTCGCGAGCGAGCGGATGTCGTCCCGGAGGTTGGGTCCGCCGATGAGCTCGAGCACGACGTCGAACGGACCGTGCTGGCCGAACCCCTCGGGGTCGATCGCCGTGGCCCCGAGCGCGGCGACGCGCTCACGCAGCGAGGCGTTGCGGACGGTGCCGACCACCCGGGCCCCCGCGGCCACACCGAGCTGGACCGCGGCCACGCCGACGCCGCCGGCCGCGCCGTGGACGCACAGGGACTCGCCCATGCCGAGCTGCGCCTGGGTGAAGACGGCGTCGTGGGCGGTCGTGAACGCCTCGGGGAACCCGCCGGCCGCGTCCCAGTCGAGGGCATCGGGGACGGGCAGGGCGCACGGCTCGTGCACGACGGCCCGCTCGGCCTGCCCGCCGCCGCCCACCACCGCCATCACGCGGTCGCCGACGGCGTAGCGGGTGGCGCCGGGCCCGAGCGCCACGACCTCGCCGGCCAGCTCGAGTCCGGGCACGTCGGGCGGCGAGCCGGGTGGCGCAGGGTAGTGCCCCGCCAGCTGGAGGAGGTCGCCGGCGTTGATGCCGGCGGCGCGGACCGCCACCAGCACCTCGCCGACTCCCGGCTCGGGGTCCGGCCGCTCCTGCCACTCGAGCTTCCCGTCGACGATCGTCACTGCGCGCACCCGGGGATCGTCGCGCGACGCCGGGGGCCGGTCACGGGCAGACTGGGCGGGTCATGGGCCTGACGTCGTTGGTGGACTGGTTGACCGCGTCCGCGGTGCAGGTGTGGGGCGTCGACATCACATGGGCCGAGGTGCTCGCCAACCTCCTGGCGCTGGCGTCGATCTGGCTGGCGGTCAAGGACAACGTCTGGAACTGGCCGCTCGGCATCCTCAACGCCGTCTGCTTCATCGTCCTGTTCTCGGACGTGAAGCTCTACGCCAACGTGTTCCTGCAGGTCGTGTTCATCGGCCTGAGCGCGTACGGGTGGTGGGAGTGGAGCACCCGGCACGGCGCGGAGCAGCAGCTGCTGCACATCCGGCGGATCCGCGCACCCGAGTGGGTCTGGCTGAACGTGTCCGGCGTGGCCTTCTGCGCGGCGTGGACGGTCGTGCTCGCTCGATGGACGGACTCGCCGACGCCGCTGCTCGACTCGGTCACGATGGTGCTGAGCGTGCAGGCCGTCTACGCACAGGCCCGCAAGTGGCTCGAGGCGTGGTGGTACTGGATCGCCTTCAACGTGGTCAGCATCCCGCTGCACGTGGACCGGGAGCTGTACCCGACCGCCGTGCTCTACGGGATCTTCGCCGTCATGTCCGTGCTGGGGTTGATCGACTGGACGCGCCTGATGCGCTCGGAAACCGAGCAGGAGCCCGGCGTGGCGCCAGCGCTCGGTTGAGGGGCGCCTGCCGCGAGTGCGTCCCGGCGAGCCCGGTCAGCACACGCAGCCTCGGGCTTCCCTGGGTTCCTCGGTGGAGCGGGTGAGGAGAATCGAACTCCCGTATTCAGCTTGGGAAGCTGATGTTCTACCATTGAACTACACCCGCGTCGTTCGCCGATCCGCCCGTGGGGACTGCGATCGACCTGCTGCGGCGGACCGCAGCGGAGCGACACCGTAGCCGATCCGACCGCGGCGCCCAGGGGTCGGCGGGCTGCAGGAGCGGTGTTCGGCGACGGCTACCGTTCGGGCGTGATCCTCTCCGACCGGACCATCCGCGCCGAGATCGAGGCCGGCCGAATCGGGATCGAGCCGTACGACCCGGCCATGATCCAGCCCAGTTCGATCGACGTGCGTCTGGACGACCGGTTCCTGGTCTTCCGCAGCCACACCCGACCGGTGATCGACGTGAAGCAGGACCTCTCGGACCTGACCGAGATGGTCCGCATGGAGGACGACCAGCCGTTCATCCTCCACCCGGGTGAGTTCGTCCTCGGGTCGACGTCCGAGCGCGTGCGGATCCCCGACGACCTCGTCGCCCGCATCGAGGGCAAGAGCTCGCTCGCCCGCCTCGGCCTCGTCATCCACTCGACCGCGGGGTTCGTCGACGCCGGCTTCGAGGGCCACATCACGCTCGAGCTGTCGAACGTCGCCACGCTGCCGATCACGCTGTACCCCGGCATGAAGGTCGGCCAGATCTCGTTCCTGCGCATGGACGGCCCGGCCGAGCGCCCCTACGGCGCCGGCGCGTTGGGGTCCAAGTACTCCGGCCAGGAGGGCCCGACCCCCAGCCAGTACTGGAAGAACTTCGACACCTGACCGGGCGGCGGCGCCAGGCCGGTGCCCGGTGCTGCCGCCGAACGTGTGTGGCTCGTGCCCGTGGCGGGCGTTCCTCGCACATGTTCTGCGGTTGACGGCGAACGTGTGTGGCTGGTGCCCGTGGCGGGCGTTTCCCGCACAAATTCCGCGGTCGGTACCCGAGTGAGCGGTCTGCCGCAACGGGGACCGGTCCCCGTTGCCCGGTCGGCAGCGCCCGTGGTCCCGTCGAGCGATGCGATCGGACTCGCTCGCCCGACTGGTGGCGCTCTCGAAGGACCAGGCCGGCACGTTCTCGGCCCGGCAGGCCGTGGCGGTCGGCGTGTCGCACAAGCAGGTGCGCACCGCGTGCGAGGCCGGTGTGCTCCAACGCGTCTACCCCTCCGTGTACTGGCTCGGCGGAGGCCCGGTGCCTCGGCCCAGCCTGCTCCATGCCGCGGTGCTGGCCGTGGGACGCGGCGCGCCGAGCCATGAGTCGTCGTTGTTCCTCCACGGCGTCGACCGCGTGCCGTTCGCGGTCGTTGTCTCGACGCGACCGGGTGCCCGGACCGACCTGGACGGTGTCCGCGTCCACCGCGTGCGGGACCTGTTCCCGTCGCATCTGTGCGTGGTGGACGGCATCACCACCACCACGGTCGAGCGAGCGCTGGTCGACGTGGCGTCGGTGTTCAGCCCGGTTCGATTCGAGTGGCTGCTCGACCATCTGACGATCACGACACGCCGCACGTCGTTGGGGCGGGTCGCCCGGGTGGTCCGGCAGGTCAACCGCCACGGTCGGCGGGGGATCGGGACGCTCACCGAACTGCTCGACGCCCGAGGGCCCGCCGCAGCGCAGCCCCGGAGCCTCCTCGAGCGCTCCGCCGACGAGCTCCTCGCCCTCACCGGGCTGCCGCCCGCGGAACGTGAGTATCCACTGCCGACGCTGCTGGCCGGACGTGGCGCGCCGACGGAGGGCTTCGTCGACCGGGCCTGGCCCGAGGTCAAGCTCATCATCGAGATCGACGGCCGCCCCTGGCACGCCCGCGAGCGTGACATGACCCGCGACCGGCGCCGCGACCGCCAGGCCGCGGCCGCCGGCTGGCAGACCCTGCGGATCCTCGATGAGGAGATCCGCGACGTCGCCGAGGAGGTCGTGGCCGACGTCCTCGCCGCCTACGCCGAGCGACTGTCGCTGTTCCACCCCACCGGCTGACGCCGGGCGTTCGTGTGTGGGAGGTGCCCGTGGTGGGCGTGTGCCGCACACGTTCGTGGGGCGGTGAGGTTCGTGTGTGGGAGGTGCCCGTGGCGGGCGTGTGCCGCACACGTTCGTGGGGCGGTGAGGTTCGTATATGGGAGGTGCCCGTGGCGGGCGTGTGCCGCACACGTTCGTGGGGCGGTGAGGTTCGTGTATGGGAGGTGCCCGTGGCGGGCGTCTGCCGCACGAGTTCGGCGCACGGGGTGCCCGGCAGCCCACGGACGCGTCCGCTCAGGCGAGTTGGGCGACGGCCTCCACGAGGCGTTCCGCCTCGACCGGGCGGATCAGCACCGAGTCGGCGCCGGCGGCGAGCGCGGCGTCGGCGTCCTCGGGCGAGTCGACCACCACGACGACCGCGGCGTCGCGTTGACGTCGCGACGCCGAGGCGCGCAGGTCGGCGACGAGCGACGTGGCCGACGCGGTCACCACGAGCGTCGGTGCGCCGTCCTGCTGCACGGCGAGCGCGGCGGCAACCGGCGACTCCGTCACCTCGACCGCCGAGCCGGACGCGCCCAGCACCTCGGCGACCAGTCCGACCGCGGGATCGTCGCGGTCGGCGACGACGAGGACGGGTCCGAGCGTCACGACCGGACCCGTCTCGCCGCTCCTGAGGGCCTCAGCCCTCTGTGGCCTCGACGACGTCCTGGATCGGCGGCTGCGCCAACGGCTCTGCGTTCTCGATGGCCTCGAGCACGTGCATGGCGAGGTCGCCGACCTTGAGCTCGTCGTCCTCGACGCCCTGCGCCTTCACGCCGTCATCGATCATCACGTAGCAGAAGGGGCACGCGGTGGCGATGCGGGTGGCGCCCGTGGCGATCAGCTCCTGCGAGCGCTCCACGTTCACCTGCTTGCCGATGTGCTCCTCCATCCACATGCGGGCACCGCCGGCGCCGCAGCACATGCCCTTGGTGCCGGATCGGTTGGCCTCGACGATCTCGATGCCGGCCAGGCGACCGATCACGTTCCGCGGCGCCAGGTACACGTCGTTGTGGCGACCGAGGTAGCAGGAGTCGTGGTACACCACCCGCTCCTCGAGCTTGGCGCCCGACAGGTCCAGGCGACCGGTGTCGATCAGCTCCTCCAGGAACTGGCTGTGGTGCACGACCTCGTAGTGGCCGCCGAGCTGCGGGTACTCGTTCTTCAGCGTGTTGAAGCAGTGCGGGCACTGCGTGATGATCTTGCGCACGCCCATGCCGTCGAGCGTCTCGATGTTCTGCATGGCGAGCATCTGGAAGATGTACTCGTTGCCCGAGCGGCGGGCGGGGTCGCCGGTGCAGTTCTCGGACGGGCCGAGGATGGCGAAGCTGATCTCGGCCCGCTGCAGCAGCTTGGCCATGGCCTGGGTGACCTTCTTGTTCTTGTCGTCGAAGGACCCGGCGCAGCCGACCCAGTAGAGGTACTCGGCGGTCAGCGGGTCGCTGCCGTCGATGATCTCGATGCCGTCCAGGTCCTTGGCCCAGTCGGCGCGCTCGCCCTGGCTCATGCCCCACGGGTTGCCGGAGTTCTCCATGGCCCGGAAGGCGTTGCCCAGCTCGGTGGGGAAGTCGGACTCCATCAGCGTCAGGTAGCGACGCATGTCGAGGATCTTGTCCAGGATCTCGATGTTGACCGGGCAGTTCTCGTCGCACGCCTTGCAGGACGTGCAGGACCAGACCTCTTCGGCCGTGATGCGCTCGAACAGCACGTCGGCGTCGACCTTGATGTCCTTGTCGACGCCGATCGGGGGCGACACGACCGGGCTGCCGGTGGCGGCCATGACCTCACCGGTCTTCAGCACGATCTCGCGCGGGTCGAGCGGCTTGCCGGTGGCGTGCGCCGGGCAGACGGAGGTGCAGCGGCCGCACATGGTGCAGGCGTCGGTGTCGAGCAGCTGCTTCCAGGTGAAGTCCTCGACCTTGTAGGCGCCGAAGCTCTCGAGCTCGGTCTCCATGAGGTTCGGCATGGCCTTCATGGCGCCCTTGGGGCGGTCCTTCTCGGACAGGTACATGTTCAGCGGCGACGTGAAGATGTGCCGCAGCATGGTCACCGGCAGGATCACCAGGAACGCCACGAACGTGAGCACGTGGACCGTCCAGGCGACCTGGTGCCAGGTGTCGAGGTTCGGCACGTTCTGGAGCGCCAGCCCGAGCGGGTAGCCGATGAAGCTCCACTTCTCGAAGCTCGGGAAGTCGGTCTCGGCGATGCGGAAGCCCTCGGCCAGGAAGCCGGTGACGCCGATGGCGAACAGGATGCCGAGGATGACCGCGTGCTCCGGCTTGGACTTGATGCGGATGCGGTACGGGCGCTGGATGTAGCGGCGGACGATCGCCCACGTGACACCGATCAGGAACACCGCGCCGCCGAGGTCGCCGATGAACGAGAAGCCCTCGTAGACCTTGCCGTTCAGGAACTTGAGGGACTCGGGCAGCTGGTGGTTGATCTCCAGGATCGAGGTGACCGCGAGCAGCACCAGGAAGCCGAAGTAGATCATCGAGTGCATGATCCCGGCGGCGGGGTCGCGCAGCAGGGTCTGCATGTAGAGGCCGGCGCGCAGGCGCTCCAGGCGCTTCTTGGCGTTCTTCGGCGTGATCGAACGGCGGTCCGGGCCGCCCCGCTCCCAGTTGCGGACGCGGTTGGCGAACATGACGGCGCCGAACACGAACATGATCGGGATGACCACGTAGAACGCGAACTTCAGCGCGCCGGGGATGCCCCCGAACACCTCGCGCTGGACCTCTGCGTCGTCGTGGAACTGCAGCGTCGACGCGGCGATGCCCGAGCCGACGGTGATCAGCGCGATCGCGATGCCGATGAGGATCGAGATCTGGTGCGGCTGCAGGCGCTTGGGACCCGGCACCGGAGCGGCGTCGTCGGATCCGTGGGCGGCGTCGTTGGAGGTGTCGGTGGCGCTCATAGACGCTCAGGAACCTAGTCGGCGGGCCCCTGTCGTCGTGAAGTCCTGACGGGTCGTCAGGGCGGGGTGGCGTGCAGGACGAGCGCCGTTCAGTTGAGGTGCGTCAGGTCCTCGGCGACCCGCAGCCGCTGCGCCAGCGTCACGAGCAGCCGGTGCGCCAGCGTGGGGATCTCGTCGAGCACGGCGTTGAAGGCCGGACGGGTGAGCACCAGCACGTCGACCGGGGTGGTCGCGACCACCGTGGCCGAGCGGGGACCGCCGTCGAGCAGGGCCAGCTCGCCGATCACGCTGCCCGCGCCGACCCTCGCCACCGTGGCGCCGTCGCGCTGCACCTCGGCCTCGCCCTCGAGCAGCACGAAGGCCTCCCGGCCGATGTCGCCCTGGCGCGTGAGCGTGGTGCCGGCGTCGAGGGTGACCTCGTCGGTGGCCCGGGCCAGGCGTTCGAGGTCCTTGGCGGAGCAACCCGCGAAGAGCGGGATGCGAACGAGGTGGTCCGTCAGCTGCGACACGCCGGCGAGCCTATGGTCCGGCGAGCCGGCCGCGCCGGGATCCGTCCGCGACCTCGACGGTCGCCGCCGGGGGAAGCGCGGCGCGGCGGGTCCGGGTCGGGTTGAATGGGGGTCGCTGGGGAGCACACGTGCTCCGGCCGCCGTCCGTCCGACCGCCCCGGCGGGACGTCGGAAGGCGGGCAGCAGTCCGGAGCGAGCAGGGAGCGTTGGATGAGGGTCGTCGCCGTCGCGGGAGCGAAGGGTGGAGTCGGCAAGACCGCAGCGGCGGTCAACCTGGCCATGCTCTCGTCGGCCGCGGGCTACCGGACGCTGCTCTGGGACCTGGACCCGCAGGGCGCCGCGACCCACTGCTACCGGGCCCGGGCCAAGGTCAAGGGCGGCGCCGTCCGCCTGCTCGGGGGCAAGCGCGGCCTCGACACGTTCATCCGCACCACCGACCACGTCCGGCTGGACCTGCTGCCCGCGGACCCGTCGTTCCGCGTCGTCGACACCGTCCTGTCGTCCCGCCGCTGGCCCGACCGGGTCATCCGCAAGCTGCTGCGTCCGCTCGACCGCTCCTACGACGTGGTGATCCTCGACTGCGCGCCCGGCCTGGGCGTCGTGACCGAGTCCGTCGTGGCCGCCACCGACCTTGTGCTCGCGCCCGTCGTGCCGGCGCCGCTGTCGGTGCGCAGCCTGGACCAGCTCCAGGAGTTCGTCGACGCCCACCGGCGCGGCCTGCCGCTGCTCGCGTTCCTGTCGATGATCGACGAGCGCAAGGTGCTCCACCGCCAGGTCGTCGCCCAGGTGCGCACGGACCCCCGCTTCGCGCTGAGCGCGGTGCCCGTGTCGTCCTCGGTCGAGCGCATGGGGATGGAGCAGATCCCCGCCGTGATGGCGTCGCCGCTCAACCTGGCGGCCGTGGCCTACCGGCGGCTGTGGGCCGAGGTCGAGGACCGGCTGGACCTGGCCGCGCCGACCGGGTCGGTCATCGACCTCACCGCGATCGCCGCGCAGTCCGCCGACGTCGGCTGAACGCCGGCACGCCCGCCGCCGGCGCTCTGTCATGCGGGGTCGAACGCCTCCTCCGTGCATGACGGAGCTGGAAGGTCAGCCGCCGCTCGCCTGCTGCCCTTCCCGCTCAGCCGCCGCTCGCCTGCTTGGCCACGGCCTCGGCCTTGGCCCGCACCGCGGCCTCGTCCATGAGGTACCGCTCCTCGAGCGGCTTGTCCTCGGCCGGCCGGTAGTCGTCGTCGAGCTCGAACGCGAGCGGCACGCCGGTCGGGATGTTGAGGCCGGTGATCTCGTCGTCGGAGATGTCGAGCAGGTGCTTCACCAGCGCCCGCAGCGAGTTGCCGTGCGCCGCGACGAGCACCGTGTTCCCTGCGGCCAGGTCGGGGACGATCGCGTCGTACCAGTAGGGGAGCATGCGCTCGACCACGTCCGCGAGGCACTCCGAGGCCGGCACCAGCTCGGGCGGCAGCGACGCGTACCGGGCGTCGTGGTTGGGGTCGAACTCGTTGTCGGCGGCGATCGGCGGGGGCGGCACGTCGTAGCTCCGGCGCCACACCAGCACCTGGTCGTCGCCGTACCTCTCCGCCGTCTCCTTCTTGTTCCGACCGGTGAGGTCGCCGTAGTGGCGCTCGTTCAGACGCCAGCTGCGCCGCACCGGGATCCACAGCCGGTCCATCGCGTCGAGCGCGAGGTTGGCGGTGCGGATGGCACGGATCTGCACCGAGGTGTGCACCACGTCGGGCTCGATGCCGGCGTCGGTGAGCATCCCGCCGGCCGCCGCGGCCTCTTCGCGCCCCGCCTCGGTGAGGTCGCAGTCGTACCAGCCGGTGAAGAGGTTGAGCTTGTTCCACTCGCTCTCGCCGTGGCGGAGCAGTACGAGCTGGTGCATGTCGATCTCCCGGTTGCCAGCGCCCCGGACCGAGCCGCCGGGTGCTGGCGCCGATGGTGGCGCAGCGCTCGCAGCCGTCGCCAACGCGGCGAGTGCGGACGGCTGGCGCCGACGCCGCCGGAGGGGCCCACCAGGGCCGTCGGTACACTCCGCTCCGTGACGGCTGGGCGGACCCGATGAGCGGGTCGGACGCAGATCCCGCAGGGTCGGCGACGACGGAGCGCACCACGACGGTGTCGGTCGTCGTCCCGTGCTTCAACTCGCTCCCGTACCTGCCCGAGACGGTGGCGTCGATCCTGGCGCAGGACCACCGGGACCTCGAGGTGGTGCTCGTCGACGACGGCGGCACCGACGACCTCGCCGGTTGGGTCGCGCAGCAGACCGACCCGCGAGTCCGCCTGGTGCGCCAGGACAACGCCGGCCCGTCGGCGGCGCGCAACACCGGCATCGCCGAGTCGACCGGTCAGCTCGTGGCCTTCCTCGACTCCGACGACACGTGGGAGCCGCAGCTGCTGTCGCGCCTGGTCGCCTGCTTCGACGACGAGCGGGTCGGCCTGGCGTACTGCGGCTGGGACGTGATCGACGCGCAGGGCCGTCCCAACGGTCGGGCGACGGTGTCGTCCTGGGAGGGCGACGTCTGGGAGCGGTTCGTCACGCGCAACCCGGTCGCGTGCTCCGGGGCGGTCGTGCGCCGATCGGTGTTCGACGACGTCGGCGGCTTCGCGGTCAACCGCGACCGGTTCCCGATCGACGTCGAGGACTGGGAGATGTGGGTGCGGATCGCGGGCGCCTACCGGGTGGCGGTCGTGTCCGAGGTGCTCGCCCACCACCGGCGTCACGACTCGAACTCGTCGTCCAACCCCGAGTCGTTGCACGCCGCCTACGACCACTTCCTCGACACCGTGTTCGAGGGCCAGCCCGCGGAGCGCCTGGCACTGCGACCGCAGGCCACGGCCCGGGCGGAGATCGTGCTCGGCTGGCACAGCCTGGCGGACCTGCGCGACGCGCCGCGGGCGCTCGCGTACCGGCGCTCGGCCGCCCGTCACGCCCCCGAGGTGCGCCGGTCCGGCGACTACTGGCGCCTCGGCGCCGCCGCCTGGTCGCTCCGGGCCACCGGCGACCGGGGGTTCCGCGCCGTGCGGTCCGCCAACGAG
>JAEXGP010000109.1 GCA_023450775.1 Actinomycetes bacterium
GCGGTGCGACGTGCTCCACGTGCGGCGGAACCGCTCGCCGTCCGCGCCGTCCCATGCTGCGGCCCGCACCGCGGACCCGATCCGCGACGCCGCCGCGTCCAGCTCGGCGCCGGCCGCGGCGAACGCCCGCGCCAGCCCTTCGAGCGCCTCGATGTCCGCACCGATCGCCGTCACACGGGTGACGGTACGGATCGGCCGCCGTCAGGTCACCGGGGACCGGTCCCCCTTGACAGGCCCCGAGTCAGACAGCCGCCGTCCTCGGTCTCCTTCCTCCGGTCTGCGTCCTCAGGCGGTGGAGAGGGCCGTCAGCCGTCGAGGCCGAGCACCCGCAGGGCGTTCTCGCGCAGGAACTTGGGCCAGACCTCGTCCTTGAACGGCACGTTCGGCAGCTCGGACATGATCCGCTCGTAGGTCAGGCCGGCGGGGAAGTACCCGGCGTAGATGATCTTGTCGGCGCCTCGGGTGTTCGCGTAGTCGATGATCGCCTTGGGGTAGTGCTTCGGGGCGAACGCCGAGGTGGAGTAGTAGAGGTTCGGCCACTTCAGCATGAGCTTCACGGCCAGCGCCTCCCACGGCTCGGCGCCGTGGCGCATCACGACCTTGAGCTCGGGGAAGAACCAGCAGACCTCGTCGAGGTACTCGACCTTCTGCGGCTCCATGGGCACCCGGGGCCCGGGCACGCCCGCGGTGATGAAGATCGGCAGGTCGAGCTCCACGCACGTGGCGTAGATGGGGTAGTACGGCGCGGCGTTGATCGCGGTGCGGCACCCGGCCGGGAAGGTGGTGATGGCCACCAGCCCGAACTCCTCGTGGTACCGCTTGATCCGGCGGATCTCCTCCATGCCGTCGCGGGGGTCCACGTCGAGGCACGGCAGGAAGCGGTCGGGGAAGCTCCGGGCGGCGCGGGCCGGGTCCTCGCGGGTCTTGTTGCCGACGTTGATCATCGCCTTGGCCACGCCGAAGCGGTCCATGTTGTAGAGCGTCACGGCCACCGGATCGGCGTCCGCGTCGATCTCGGCCGGGATGTCCTTGAACATGTACTGCGCCGGCATCTTGAACGTGCCGCTCTCCTCGTCGCGCAGCTCCGCGGAGAGGAACTTGTAGATCTCCCGACGGTCGTGGCTCGGGAGACCGATCATGGTGTCGATGATCTCGATGTCGGTCGGCATGCCCATGGACACGAAACCTAGACCCTCGAACTGGAACAGGTTCTACTGATGGCCCGGCTCTCCCTGCGACGTTTCTGGGATCTGCTCGGCGGCCCCTCGGCGGTGGCGGGGCGGACCAGCGGCGTCCCGCCGTCCGCCAACGGGGCGTCGTCGTTCCACCTCCGATGGGACCTGCCGCCGGCCGTGCCGCTGCGCGAGGTCGCCGTGACGCTCGAGGTCCTGGAGCCGCCCTCGGTGGACCGCCTCTACTTCTGGGCGCTGCAGGCCGACTTCGCGGACGAGCGCGGTCGACGTGCCGGCGGCGCGCACCTGGGCCTGCAGTGGCACCCGCAGCACCCGGGCTCCACTGCCGTGAACTGGGGCGGCTACGACGCCTCGGGCCGCGAGCTCGACGGCTCCGGGTCGGAGCTCCCGTCCGCGCTGCACAACGTGAACACCCGGGACTTGCCGTGGTCGCCGCGGCAGCCCTACCGCCTCACGATCGCCCGCCACGACGGCGGCGACGGACCCGTGTGGCGGGGGAGCGTCGCCGGGCCCGACGGCCGGGTCACGGTGGTCCGGGACCTGTACCCGCCGGGCGACCGCATCGACGGCGTCGTCATGTGGTCGGAGGTCTTCGCCCGCTGCGACGACCCGACGGTCGGGGTGCGGTGGAGCGATCCGCGGGTCGTCACGCTCGACGGCGGCGAGCTGGCGCCGTCGCGGTGGTCGGTGAACTACCAGTCCTACGCCGACGGCGGGTGTGCGAACACCGACTCGCGCATCGACGGCATCGGCGTGGTCCAGTGGACGAACGCGGCGAGGAGCACGCCGCAGGGCGCGCTCCTCGCCGTGCCCAGGCCGGACGGACCGGCTCCCGCCTGAAGGTGCGCTCCGGTACCGTCCCGACCATGACGGGGGCACAGCCGCAGCCGGCGGCAGCGAGCAGTTACAACCTTGCGGACCAGTGGGAGGCGGTGGTCGATCGGATCGCCGAGCGGGAGGCGGTCGTCGCGGGCGACCGGCGCCTGACCTACGGCCAGCTCGAGGAGCGGGCCAACCGCCTGGCCAACCACCTGGCGGCTGCGGGCGTGGGCCCCGGTGACTTCGTCGGCTGCTACCTGACCAACGGCACCGAGTACCTGGAGACGATGTTCGCCGCCTTCAAGCTGCGGGCCGTGCCGGTCAACATCAACTACCGCTACGTCGCCGACGAGCTGCGGTACCTGTTCGCCGATGCCGGACTGGTCGCCGTGGTCTGCGAGCAGCGCTTCGCTCCCAACGTGGCCGAGGTCGCCGGCGACGTGCCCAGCCTGCGGCACACGCTCGTGGTCGCCGAACCCGGAACGACGGCGTCGCTCGACGGCGTGCCCGGCGGCGTGGACTACGAGGCGGCGCTGGCCGCGGCGTCGCCCGACCGGCCCGAGGTCGACGGCCGGGGCGACGAGGACATCTACGTCATCTACACGGGCGGAACCACCGGCATGCCCAAGGGCGTGGTGTGGCGGATGGGCGACGCCTTCTTCGGGTGCATCGGCGGCGGCGACCCCATGCGGATGACCGGTCCGGTGGCGAGCCCGCAGGAGACGGTCGAGCGCATCATCGACTTCGACTTCACGTTCTACGCCCTGGCCCCGATGATGCACGCCGCCGCCCAGTGGGTCTCGATCATGTGGCTGCTCTGCGGCGCCAAGGTGGTGCTGCACCAGGGCCGCTTCGACCCCGCCGTCATCTGGCGCACGGTGGCCGAGGAGAAGGTGGCCGCCATGACGGTGGTCGGCGACGCCATGGCCCGGCCGCTGTGCGACGAGTGGGACGCCAACGGCCCCTACGACGCGAGCTCGCTGTTCTCGTTCTCCAACGGCGGCGCGCCGATCAGCGCATCGGCCCGACACCGCGTGCAGGAGATGCTGCCGAACGTGGTGTTCACCGACGGCTTCGGCTCGTCCGAGACCGGCATCCAGGGCAGCCAGCGCCTGCAGCCGGGTGAGGACTCCGGCAACGTCACCCGCTACGACAACGTCGCCGACGGGACCAAGGTGCTCGACCTCGACGGCCGGGAGCTGCGGCCGGGCAGCGGCGAGATCGGGCGGGTCGCCCACACCGGCTGGATCCCGCTGCGCTACCACAACGCGCCCGAGAAGACCGCCGAGGCGTTCGTGGAGATCGACGGGCGGCGCTACGTCATCTCGGGCGACATGGCCACCGTCGAGGCCGACGGCTCCGTGGTGCTCCTGGGCCGCGGGTCGGTCAGCATCAACACCGGCGGCGAGAAGGTCTTCCCCGAGGAGGTCGAGGGCGTCCTCAAGGGCCACCCCGACGTGTACGACGCCGTCGTGGTCGGTGTCCCGCACGAGCGCTGGGGTGAGCAGGTGGTGGCGGTCGTCCAGCCCGTCGAGGGGCGGACGCCGACGCTGGCCGACATCGAGGAGTACGCCCGCGACCACCTGGCCGGCTACAAGGTGCCGCGCGAGCTGGTGCTGGTGGACACCGTCGTCCGCTCGCCGGCCGGCAAGGCCGACTATCGCTGGGCCAAGCACGTCGCAGCCGGTTCCTGATTCCGGCATCGACGGACCTGGCGACCTGCGGCGCGCTGGGCCAAGCAGGTCGCGGCAGGCACCTGAGTCGCCGGTGATCCGTCACGCCGACGACGGAGAGGTCGTCGGCGCCGCCTAAGTTGGGCGACCGTCATGATCACGGTCTCCGGACTCTCCAAGGCCCACGGCGGCCGCACGCTGTTCACCGACGTCTCGTTCCGTCTGGTGCCCGGCCGCCGCGTCGCGCTCGTGGGCGGCAACGGCGTCGGCAAGACGACGATCCTGGAGATCGTCGTCGGCCTCCAGCGGGCCGACAGCGGCGAGGTCCACATCGCCAAGGGGAGCCGAATCGGCTACCTGCCCCAGGAGCTGACCGAGCAGGTCAAGGGTTCGGTGATCGAGGAGGTCCTCCGGGGCGCGGCCCACATCACCGACCTCGAGGAGCAGCTGGCCCGGCTGGCGGCCGACGTCGCCAGCACCGGCCCCGGCGGCGCCGACGAGGACGAGGACGCCCACGAGCACGCCTTGGCCGCGTACGGCGAGGTCCAGCACCGGTTCGAGACCCTCGGGGGCTACGGCGTGGAGGCCGAGGCCCGACGGGTGCTCGGTGGCCTCGGGTTCACCGTCGCCGACGGCGACCGTCCGGTGGAGGAGCTCTCGGGAGGGTGGCGCATGCGCGTGGCCCTCGCCCGGCTCATGCTCAGCGCGCCCGACCTGCTGGTGCTCGACGAGCCCACCAACCACCTGGACGTGGAGTCGGTGGCGTGGCTGGAGCAGTACCTCCAGGACTGGCCCGGCGCCATCCTCTTCGTCTCCCACGACCGCGACTTCCTGGACGCCGTCGCCGAGCGGGTGATCGAGGTCGCGCAGGGCCGGGCCACCGAGTACGTCGGCGGGTTCGCCGAGTTCGTCGTCCAGCGCGAGGAGCGTCACCAGGCGGCGATCGCGGCCGCCGAGGCCCAGCAGCGCCAGATCGCCCACGTGGAGCGCTTCGTCGAGCGGTTCCGCTACAAGGCGACGAAGGCCCGCCAGGTGCAGTCCCGCATCAAGACGCTCGAGAAGCTCGAACGACTCGAGGCGCCGACGGTCGAGCAGGTGCAGGCGCGTTTCTCGTTCCCGAAGCCCCAGCGCTCCGCCCGGGTGGTCGTCGAGGCCGAGGACGCCACGGTCGGCTTCGACGGTGTGCCTGTTCTTGAGCACGTGAGCCTGGTGCTGGAGCGCGGGCAGAAGCTGGCGCTGATCGGCCCCAACGGCGCCGGCAAGACCACCTTGCTGCGGCTGCTGCTGGGACGCCTGCCGGCCATGGCCGGCCACGTGCAGCTCGGCGCCAACGTGGACATCGCCGAGTTCGCCCAGCACCAGGTGGAGGCGCTGGACTTCGACCGCACGGTCGTCGAGGAGCTCCGGCGGGCGGTCGGCGACGAGCACGGCCGCAACCTGCGCACCGTGCTCGCCGCGTTCGGCTTCAAGGGCGACGCCGTCGATCGCAAGGTCGCGGACCTGTCCGGGGGCGAGCGGACCCGCCTGGCGCTGGCCCGGATCATGGTGGAGCCGGTCAACCTGCTGGTGCTCGACGAGCCGACCAACCACCTGGACCTGCCGTCGTGCGACGTGCTCGAGGATGCGCTGGTCGCGTATCCCGGCGCCGTGCTGCTCGTGACCCACGACCGCTACCTCATCCGGTCCGTGGCCGATGCCCTGCTCGAGGTGCGCGACGGCACCGTCGTGTTTCACCCGTCGGTCGACGAGGAGGTCCTGGCCCCCAAGGGCGCGATGGCCGCAGCGTCGCGGGCCACGCCAGAGGCGGCACCGGCGGCTGCCCCCGCAGCGGGCGGTCGTCGCCAGAGCAAGGCCGACCAGCGCCGGGCGTCAGCAGGGGAGCGGCGCGCCAAGGAGCAGTCCACCAAGGCGCTGCGGACCCGGGTCCGGTCGCTGGAGCGCCAGGCGCACGAAGCCGAGAAGGCTGCCGGCGACCTGGCCGCGCAGCTCGCCGATCCCGACATCTACGACGACCACGCGCTGGTCCGGGACCTGGCCGACCGGCACGAGGCCGCCGCCGCCAAGGCGGAGCAGCTGCTCGCCGAGTGGATGGAGGCCCAGGAGGAGCTGGACGCCCACGCCTGAGCGCACCGGACGCGGGTGTGCCCGGACGCGCGGTTGTGCGTCCGGGGGGGCGGTTGGTGGGTCGATGTCAGGTGGTGTGGTGCGTCCGGTGTGGTCCCGCGCTCATGCGGCGGGTGCGCTTCGTCGTCGGCGGCGGTGTTCGGTGTCCATGCGGTGCCCGGATGGTGTGGTGATGGTGAAGTGTCCGTCGGGGGGTCGTGGTTCTGGGTTGGCGTCCAGGCGCCTGCCTCGGCGGTGGACGATGCCGTGGTGGCGGCGGCAGAGCAGGACGAGGTTGACGGTGACGGTTCTGCCGTCTCGTGACCATTCGATGACGTGGTGGGCGTCGCACCAAGAGGCGGGGCAGTCGCATCCTGGGTAGGCGCAGCCGCCGTCGCGGGCGA
>JAEXGP010000116.1 GCA_023450775.1 Actinomycetes bacterium
GCTCGACGCTGCGGACTGCACCTGCGACGCCGCGTAGCTCGCGCTGGCCGAGCTGATGGCGGCGTCGAACGAGCTCGCCATCGACGACGCGAACGCAGGACCGGGGCGGCCGACGCCGGTCCAGTAGATCCACGGCAGCACCGGCAGGTCCACGCCCTGCGACACGAACCGCTGCGCCCACGCGTCCGCGGACCCGAACACCAGCGCCCACGCCAGGTACGTCGGGTACCAGTCCAGGTGCTTGGCCGCCTCGAAGCGCGACTCGGCGGAGTCGGTGGTGAGGAAGCGGGCGAAGCCGCCCGTGCGCGACCACAGGTCGCGGCCCGCGGCCGTCCGCTTGGTGCGCGAGCCGGGGTCCGCCGCCACCTGCACCGCCACGAGCGCGAAGACGGCGAGGCCGATGAACAGCGGCCAGCCCAACCAGGTGCCCCGACCGAACAGCCAGAGGCCGGTCAGCCCCAGCACGCCCAGGACCGCGATCCAACCGAGCAGGTTGCCCAGGATCCCGGCCGCCGACGGCGCCAGGTAGTCCTGCGCCTGACGGTTGACGATCCCGCGCATGGTCGAGCGCGCGGTCGAGATCTTCTCGCCGGCGGATGCCGTCGACGACACCAGGAAGCTGTCACCCGCGGATGTCAGGCCGAGCCCGGCGAGCATGGCCCGCTCCATCTCGGGCACCTGTGCGGCCTGCGGGTCGACGAGCAGGTTGACGTTCCACGCGTCGTCGTTGCCGTCCAGGCGGACGACGCCCTTGGCG
Organism: Actinomycetes bacterium; assembly: GCA_023450775.1. Classification (GTDB taxonomy): domain Bacteria; phylum Actinomycetota; class Acidimicrobiia; order Acidimicrobiales; family Microtrichaceae; genus Dermatobacter. The sequence continues at coordinate 758 of JAEXGP010000116.1, forward strand.
CCCAGGTCGTACAGCGTCGCCTGCAGGTCGTCGTCCGAGGTCGTCTCCGACAGCACCTTGGCGCCGAGCGCCGGCGAGATGTCCTCGGGCGGCTCGAACAGCACGGGGAAGCCGGGGGGGCGCTCCCGCGTGGCCACCACGAACCAGATGCCCAGGCCCAGGCCCAGCAGGCCGGCCAGCGTGCTCCACAACCAGGTCAGGTTCGTCGGATCCTCGGGCGGCAGCGGCAGCGCCCCGTCGGGGAACGTGGCCCGGACCGTGACCGGCGTGAACGGGGCGAGCGGACCGGTGCGCACGGTCATCGTCCGTTCGGAGAGGTCGGCCGTGCACGGCGTCGCCTCGCCCTGCACGCACTCGACCATGGTGACCTCGGCGGGCAGTCGGGCAGTGATCACCACCTGGTCCATCGCCATCTGCCAGCCGCTGCCGACCACGTTCCACCACCAGACGACGGTCCCGTCGGCGCCTCGCTCGAGCGTGTCGGTGGTGGTCGAGCGGATCACGTACTGGTGCTGACCCGGGGTGAGGAACACCGAGGCGCTGCCGATGCGCATCGTCTCGGTGCCGGCCGCCGAGTCGGTCCACTCCCACGGCTCGGGTGCGCCGTCCCTGGTGACCGACACGTCGCTGACCGGGTGCTCGACGCCGTACCGGTGGTTGTCGGCCACGTCGAAGATGCGGAAGATGCCGTGCTTGCCGCCGGGCATCTCCACGTCGATGGTCTCGGTGATCGCCAGCTTCCCGTCGGCCGACAGCTCGAAGTCACCGGCGAAGCGGGTGATGCGGGCGGTGTCGTCCTGCTCCGAGCTGAACGGCGGGACGAACACGACGACGACGACCGCCGCGAGCACCAGGAGCCGCAGGAACCAGGCGGTGGCGGTCCGACGTCCGGTCTTCACGGCGCCGACAGTACCGACGGACGCCATGCCCACCGCGCCACCGTCGGGTCGAGCCCGGCCCGGCGGAGCGCGCGCATCGGGTCAGGCGTTGGGCGGCAGGTCGGTGCCCACGCCCCGGCGCCGGATCCGCACCAGGTCCTCGTGCGCCGGGCCGCCGTCCGCAGCCGGCTCGTCGGACGCCGCGACCGCGCCGGTCGGCGCCGCGGCCGCGTCGATGCCGCCGGGCAGCTCGAGCGGCACGAAGCCCCAGTCGGCGAGGAGCTCCAGGTCCGCGTGGGCGGCCTGGCCCTCGGTGGTCAGGTAGTCCCCGACGAAGATGCTGTTGGCGACCTCGAGCGCAAGCCCCTGCACCGAGCGCAGGTGCACCTCGCGCCCGCCCGCGATCCGGATCTCGGTGGTCGGGAACATGAACCGGAACATCGCCAGGATCCGCAGGCAGCGCTGCGGCGTCAGCTCCCACCGTCCGGCCATCGGGGTGCCGTCGACCGGGATCAGGAAGTTGATCGGCACCGAGTCGGGCTCGAGCGCTCGAAGAGCGAACGCCACGTCGACGACGTCGTCGTCGTCCTCGCCCATGCCGAAGAGCGCGCCCGAGCAGGGCGACAGGCCCGCGGCCTTGGCGGCACCGACGGTCTCCACGCGGTCCTGGAACCCGTGGGTCGTGCAGATGTCGCCGTAGTGGCCCTCGGAGGTGTTGAGGTTGTGGTTGTAGGCGTCGACGCCGGCGTCGGCCAGGCGCTCGGCCTGTCCTTCGGCCAGCAGGCCCAGGCACGCGCACACCTCCAGGCCCGGGTGCGCGTCCCGCACCGCCATGACGGCCTCGGCGACGTGCTCCACGTCCGCGTCGGTCGGTCCTCGCCCGCTCGACACCAGGCACACGCGTGCCGCGCCGGCATGCACCGCACGGGACGCGGCGTCGTGCACCACGTCGGACCCCACGGTCCGGTACGTGAGGATGCCCGCCTCGGAACCCCGCCGCTGTGAGCAGTAGTCGCAGTCCTCCGGGCAGAGGCCCGACTTGAGGTTGACCAGGAAGTTCATCTTCACGGTGTTGGCGAAGGTGGCCCGCCGCAGCACGCCGGCCGAGGCCACCGCGGCGACGGTGTCGGCGTCGGAGAGCCGCAGGACCGCCAGCGCGTCGGATCGATCGAGGGCGTCGCCCCGCTCCGCCGCCGCCCGGCAGCGCTCGAGCAGCGCCGCGGTGCCGGTTCCGCTGGAGGTCCCGGGCGTGCTGGAGGGCTCGGGCGTGCTGGACGTCTCGGTGTCGCGGGCCGTGATCGACATGGCGGAATGGTGGCACGGCCCCGGCCCCCGGGTGGCATTGCACGGGCGCACGTCACACCGTTCGATCCGGCCGCGGGACGGGCCACCGCTATGGTCGACCGACCGTGAGCACCCCGTCGACACCTCCCACCCCCGCCGGACGACCTCCTCGGGTGGCGCTCGCGACGTGCCGCGAAGCGCTCGGGGCGGACGAGGACGCGCCGCTCCTGATCGACGCGCTCGCCGCGGCGGGCATCGGCGCGGTGGAGCAGGTGTGGGACGACCCCGACGTCGACTGGGCTGCGCACGACCTGGTGGTCCTCCGCTCCACCTGGGACTACGCGCTCCGCCGCGCTGAGTTCCTGGAGTGGACCGAGCGCGTGCAGACGGTGACCGACCTGCGCAACCCGGCCGGTGTCGTTCGGTGGAACACCGACAAGCGCTACCTGGCCGACCTGGCCGCCGACGGCGTGGCCGTCACACCCACCGAGTTCCTCCGGCCCGAGGAGCACCCCGTCGACGACGCGGCGGTGGCCGCCCGCATCGAGGAGTCGATCGCCGCCGATGCCGGGTTCGTGGTGAAGCCGACGGTGTCGGCAGGTTCCAAGGACACGGTGCGCTACGCCGCCCGCGACGAGGACCACGCCGCGCTGGTCACGGCCGCCGCGCAGGCCGCCGACCTGCTGCGCGACGGCAGGGCGGTCATGGTCCAGCCCTACCTGCGGGCGGTCGACACCGAGGGCGAGACCGGGCTCGTGTACCTGGGCGGCGAGTTCAGCCACGCGTTCCGCAAGGGCCAGCTGCTCACCGTGGGCGTCGGGCCGGTCGAGGGCCTGTACGCCGAGGAGGCCATCTCGGCGCGGGAGGCGTCGGCGGACCAGCGCCGCCTGGCCGACGCGATCCTCATGGCGGCGCGCCGCCGCACCGGGGTGCAGGAGCTGTACGCCCGCGTCGATCTGGTGCCCGACGACGACGGGGCGCCCGTCCTGCTCGAGCTCGAGCTCACCGAGCCGTCGTTCTTCCTGCACACCGACCCGGGCGCCGCCGCCCGGGCCGCAGCCACGATCGCCTCCGTGCTCTGACCGAGGTCAGTCGATCGGGCCCTGCGTCCGCCCGCGGACCACGAAGACCACGCCGAGCGCCACGCACACGACCACGGCGAGACCGCCGAGGATCCACGGCAGCGGACTGCCGTCGTCGGCGTCGGCCGCCGTGTCGCCGTCCGCTCCCTTGCCGTCGTCCGACGCGGCCACCGTCGTCGGGGTCCCGGTGAGCCCGTCGTCGGCGCCGGACGCCGCGGTGGTCGTCGGTTCGGTCCCCACGGTCACGCCCGGATCCGCCGTGACGTCCTGTGTGAGCGTGAGCGTCGCCGACGGCGACACCGCCGTCACCCGCAGGTTCCACGTGCCGGCGGACGGGAACTGGACCGTGGCCGTGTACTGGCCGGGTGCGGAGCCCGGGCCCATCGGGACGGGATCGAGGGCGTTGCCCGCGCCATCGTCCGCCACGACCGCCACCGTGGCGCCGTCGACCGGGTGGCCGTCGCCCTCGTAGGCCAGCTGGACGGTCACCGTGCTCGACGTGCCGGACGGCGTGGCCGACACGACCGTCAGCACCCCGTCGTCGCCGTGGGCGCCGGCCGCCGGCGCGAGCAGCGCACCCAGCACGACGGCCACGGCGATCGCAGCGAGCGCCGCGATCGGGCGGCGACGGCGACGAGCGTGGACGGAGCGCGCATGTCTCGAGCGCGCATGGACGGAGGCAGGCGAGGTGCGGTGCATGACGACGATCATGCCCGACCCCGTCACTCGATCGGCACCTGGAACGTCGTCGAGGCCGGGATGCCGCCGGTCACGATCGTCAGCTCGAACGACCACGTGCCGGGCGTGAGCTGCACGCCGTTGGCCACCCCGTGGTTGGCCGTGATCGGTGTGATCGGCACGGAGCGCGGCGAGACGCCCGAGGTGGAGATCTGCAGCTCCGCGGCGTCGACCGGCGCGAGCGAACCGTCGCGCGCCAGGTAGTAGAGGTGCACGTCGTTGGGACCGGCAGCGGCGGGCGTCACCTGCATGCGCACGGTGGTGTCGCCGGCCTGGCGCACGATCTGGACCGGTTCGGCATCGGGCCGCGCCTCACGCCCGGGCGGGGTGCCCACCAGCACCGCGGTGACGGCCACCACGGCGATCCCGATCACCGCCTCCACCCGGTAGGACGCGATCACCCGGCCGGTCCAGCGGGCTGCGTCGGCCAGCTGACGACGGTGGACCCAGCCGAAGGCGAGCATCGCCAGCGCGCCGACCAGCTTGGCCAGGACCAGGCGACCGTGGGTGGTGTCGGTGAGCGCCGACACCGAGCGCTCCTGCAGCCACGTGTTGAGCAGACCGGTGGCGATCGTCAGCGGCGCGGCGACGAGCGCCATCCGGCTGAAGCCGGCGGCGCGGGACCGGGAGCCGTCCCAGGTGAGGACGAGCACCCCGAGCGCGCCGACCCAGGCTGCGGCCGCCAGCACGTGGAGGGCGTCGGAGGCGACGGCCAGCCACGCCGGCGAGGCGGTCCAGGCGTGCCCACCGGCGCTCGGCAGCACCAGGGCCGCCAGCACGCAGACCGCCGCCAGCCAAGGGACCCTGCGGAGCAGTGCGGAGCCGGCGACCGCCAGCACGAGCACCAGCGCGACGAGCACCCGCACGCCCGCCACGGAACCCGACCACGTGGCCGTCACGAAGGTGCCGACGCTGCCGGGACCGTCGGCCAACGACCCGCCCGACAGGTCCGCCGCCGACGCCAGCAGGCTGAGGCCCGTACCGAACAGCACCGAGGCCGCGCCGGGCAGCAGCAGGAACCGGGCGGACGCCAGCCCGCCGGTCCAGCCCTCCGC
>JAEXGP010000120.1 GCA_023450775.1 Actinomycetes bacterium
CAGTCGACCGACTCGTCGGCGGCGGCGCGCCGCAGCGCGTCGAGCACCCGGGGGCTGGCGACGGCGGGGTAGCCGGCGGGCGCGTAGTAGCGGGAGGTGCCCTCGTCGCACACGGCGCCGTGGGCGATCGCGACGCCGCCGACCCCCATCAGCGGGCTGATCGACGCGCAGCTGCCGACGCGCACGAAGGTGCGAGTCCCGCACGCCGCCAGCTCCTCGACGGCGATCGACAGCGAGGGCGACCCCACACCGCTGGTCGCGACGGTCACGGGGCCCGCCGCACCGGTGCCCGTGTACACCGAGTACCCGCGCCGGGCGCCGACCTGGCGGACGTCGTCGAGCATGGACGCCATCAGCTCCACGCGGTCCGGGCTGCCCGACAGGAGCGCGATCGGCGCGACGTCGCCGTCGGTGATGCCGAGGTGCGGGAACGTCCCGTCGGGCAGGCGCATGTGGCGCTCGGTCAGCCACGACGACGGCGGCGGGATCGCCTCGTCGACGGCGGTCGGGGGGACGGGCGGGGACGGGGGCGTGCTCACGTGCGGCTCCGAGGTGGTGTGGGGGGGTGTGGTGTGGGGGGTGTGGTGCGGGAGGGACGGCGGGTCTGGGAGGGACGTCTGGTGCGGGAGAAGAGCTGGTCGGTTCAGGCGGTCGGTGGCCCGGCCGGCAGGTCGGCGACGGCGGGGAGCACCTCGGTGCCCAGCCGTTCCAGGCCCGCCAGGTCGACCGGGGAGCGGAGGTTCACGATCACGCCGTCCACGCCGGCCGCGGCGAACGACCGCAGCACCTCGACCATGTGGTCGGGCGAGCCGATGAGGATCCGGGAGCGGATCTCCTCGTCGGTGCCGCCGCGCTGGCGGGCGAAGTGGGCGACGAGGGCGTCCTCGGCGACGGGGTCGCCGGACAGCTCGCCGAACACGAACGCCGTGCGCTGCAGCGCGTCCGGCGCCCGGTCGCGGGCGGCGAGGAGGCCGTCGAGGCGCCGGTTGACCTCGGCCCACTCCCATGGAGCCCAGAAGCCGTTGTAGATGTCGGCGTGCCGGGCCACGAGCTGGAGCAGGCGCGGACCGCTCCCGCCGACCAGGACCGGGATGCCCTCGGCGCGGACGGGCGGCGGGTCGAACGGCGCGTCGTCCAGCGAGTACCAGCGACCTTCGAACGTGGCCCGACCGCCGGTGTGCTCGGCGCCGCACAGCGCCCGGAAGACCTGGAGCGCCTCGTCCAGCCGCTCCATCCGCTCGCCCACCTCGGGGTACGGGATGCCGTACCGCTCGTGCTCGGCCTGGTGCCACGCGGCGCCGAGGCCGAGGACGGCCCGACCGTCGGTGATGCGGTCGAGGGTGACCGCCATCTTCGCCAGCACCGAGGGGTGGCGGTAGGTGACGCCGGTGACGAGCGTGCCGACCTGGAGTCGCGTCGTGTGCGACGCGAGCGCGGCCAGCGCCATCCATCCCTCGAGCTGCGGGCCGGCCGGGATGCCGTCGGGGTCGGGGCCGGACGGCCCGTCGTTCAGGGGCACCAGGTGGTCGAAGGTGTAGGCGGCGGTGAAGCCGAGCTCATCCGCGGCCTGCCACACGTCGAGCAGGTCGCGGTAGGTGGTGTGCTCCGGCGGGGTCTGGATGGAGATCTGCATCGCTCAGCCCACCCGCACCGGGACGGCGGTGCCGGCCGCGTCGTCGGGTGGCGGCGACGCGCCCGGACCGTCCGGTGGGGGGCCGCCGGCGGACGGCAGCTGCGCCAGCTCGCCCAGGATCCGGCGGTACTCCAGGGTCATCCGGTCCGCCTTGATGTGCACCTCGGAGGTGACGTCGGTGGGCAGGTCGGACTCGATCTCCTCGAGCAGCGCCTTGTCCTCGGCCTGCACGATCCGGTCCATGGCCGAGATGTCCTCCCAGCGGTCGCGGGCCGGGTCGTCGTTGCGGGCGATGAACTGGCAGAACAGCGTGGTGTCGTCGTCGATCGGCGTGGCCGTCTTGTAGAGCACGTGCTCCAGGCCGTTCTCGTGGTAGGTGAGCTTCCCCCGGAAGATCAGCGGCTCGACCAGCTCGGCCTCGGTCGACCGGCTCGTGAGATCCGACGTGATCCCGGTGTTGCGCTTCTGCAGCTCGGGCACCGCCGCCACGTAGGACACCTCGAAGCGCAGGCGCATGCCGTCGCGCTCGACCGTGTAGTCCGACAGCCGCGGGTTGGCCGCCGAGCCGACCGACCCCCGGTGCACGAAGGCCACGTGGCTCACGTCGAGCGCGTTGTCGACGATGCGGGGGGCACTCGCCGACCAGACCTCCATCATCTCGTGGATCAGCGTGTAGCCCTCGGCGTCGGCCTCGCCCAGGTCGGGGATGCCGCCCGCCGGCTCGCCGACGCAGATCCACACCAGCCCGTAGCGCTCGCCGGCCGCGTCGCTGCGGAGGCACGCCCGGGGCGGCACCGGCACGCCCGGGTCCGCCGCCGGGATGTCGGTGCAGGAGCCGTCCGGTGCGTAGCGCCAGCCGTGGTACGGGCAGACCAGCGTGCCGTCGTCCACCCAGCCCTGCGACAACCGGGCGGCGCGGTGAGGGCAGCGGTCGACCGCCGCCACCGGCGCCGCGTCGGGGGAGGGGCGCCACACCACGTGGCGCTCGCCGAAGACGCGCACGCCGAGGGGCTCGGTCGTGACGTCGTCGGCGTAGGCCACCGGGTACCAGTGGTCGCGGAGGGCGGGGATCTGGCTGACGAGCATGGGCGAGATCATATGCGCGCCTAGCAATCGTGGGAACCCCCGATCTCGCACAGGCGGTCGCGGCGCTTCCGGCGCCGGACGGGCTCGGCCCCGGCTCGGTTCCGCCCCACTGTCGGCCACGGTGGGTAGCGTGACGGGCACTGTGGCGAGCAAGCAGAAGACAGCGACCCGGCGGAGCAGCACCAGCCGATCGTCGACGAGCGGGTCCCGCTCGTCGGCCAAGCGCGGGTCGGGGTCCAGGTCCTCGTCCAGCCGCTCCCGCACGTCCACGAGCCGATCGCGGTCGGCGCCGCCCGCCCGGACCACGCCCGGTCTCGGCGTCCTCTTCGACGGCCACGGCCACGACGTCGCCGGTCTGCTGCTGGTGCTCGTCGGTGTGGTCGCCGCGATCGGCATCTACGCCGGCGCGGCCGGGCCGTTCGGCGCCGGGCTCGCGTCGCTCGCCGCCGGCCTCCTGGGTCGGCTCGACGTGCTGCTGCCTCCAGCCCTCGTCGTCGCCGGCGTGCTCGTCATCGTCGGTCCCCGCCGCGCGGACGTGGACCTGACGCTCGACCACCAGGACATCGCCCCCGACGAGTACGACGCCGACGCGCTGGACCCGCACGAGCGCCACGTCGCCCTGCTCCGTCGCGTGGTCGGTGGGGTCCTCGCCGTCCTCACCGTGCTCGGCCTGCTCGACGTGGCCCTGGGTCAGGACCGGGGCGTCGAGGCCGACGGGCTGGACGCCTTCGCCGAGGCGGGCGGCCTGGTGGGCGCCGGCGTGGCCGGCGCGTTCGAGCAGTTCGTCGGTCGCTGGGGCGCCCTGGCCGTGCTCGTCGTGCTCGCGGTGCTGTCCGCCAGCCTGCTGACCGGTCGGTCGCTGCGACAGGTGGGCCACGACGTCGGCCGCGGCGCGGCGCCCCTGTGGCGGGCGCTCACGTCCTGGGTCTCGGACCTCTTCCGTGTGGGCCACCCCGCAGAGGAGCCCGACCTCGACGACGGCGTCGAGCACACGGCGGTCCTGTACGACCAGGACATCGACGCGCCGCCCAAGCCCAAGCGCACCCGCGCCAAGAAGGCGCCGGCCGCGCCGTCGGTGGTGGTGGCCGAGACCGAGGTCGACCCGACCCAGCTCGAGATCGAGCTGCCGCCGGGCGTGGCCGGGTCGGCCTGGAAGCTGCCGCCGGTCAAGCTGCTGTCGCTGTCGGGCCGGCGCGACGTCGACACCAAGGCCGTCGAGGCCCGGGCCCAGGTCCTCGTCTCCGCGCTGGCCGAGCACGGCGTCCAGACCCGCATCGTCGGCATGACCGTCGGCCCCACCGTCACCCGCTACGAGCTCGAGCTCGGCACCGGCGTGAAGGTCGCCCGCGTGACGTCGCTCCACAAGGACATCGCCTACGCCATGGCCTCGCCCGACGTCCGCATCCTGGCGCCCATCCCGGGCCGCCAGGCGATCGGCGTCGAGGTCCCCAACGCCGACCGCGTGGTCGTGAACCTGGGCGACATCCTCACCTCCGAGGAGGCCCGCCGGGCCACGCACCCGCTGCAGGTGGCGGTCGGCCGGGACATCAACGGCACGGCCAAGCTGATGAACCTGGCGACCATGCCCCACCTGCTGATCGCCGGTCAGACCGGTGCGGGCAAGTCGAGCTGCATCAACTCGATCATCACCTCGGTCATGATGCGGGCCACCCCCGAGCAGGTCCGGATGATCCTGATCGACCCCAAGCGGGTCGAGCTCACGCAGTACAACCGCATCCCGCACCTGCTCACCCAGGTCGTCGCCAACCCCAAGAAGGCCGCCAACGCCCTCAACTGGGCGGTCAAGGAGATGGAGCGCCGCTACGACCTCCTGTCCGAGGTCGGGGTCCGGGACATCACCGGCTACAACGCCAAGTTCGACAAGGGCGAGCTGCAGGCCGAGCCGGGCGAGGAGCGCACCTACGAGCGCCTGCCGTTCATCCTGATCGTCGTCGACGAGCTCGCCGACCTCATGATGGTGGCGCCGCGGGACGTCGAGGAGTCGATCTGCCGCATCGCGCAGATGGCCCGTGCCGTCGGCCTCCACCTGGTCATCGCCACGCAGCGCCCGTCGGTCAACGTGATCACCGGCGTGATCAAGGCCAACGTGCCGGCCCGCCTGGCCTTCGCCGTGGCGTCGGCCACCGACTCCAAGGTCATCCTCGATCAGGGCGGCGCCGAACGGCTCGTCGGCCGTGGCGACATGCTCCTGCTCGAGGGAGGCTCCAGCGCCCCCGAGCGCATCCAGGGTGCGTGGGTCGAGGAGTCCGAGGTGCACGCGATCGTGTCGTCGTGGCGCCGCCAGGCGCCCGACGTTGAGTCGCAGTACGTGTCCGACGTGCAGGGGAGCGAGGACACCGGCGGTCCCGGCGGCGGTGGCACCACGGGCGGGGACGACGACGAGCTGCTCACGCAGGCCATGGAGCTCGTCGTGCGCAGCCAGCTCGGCTCCACGTCCATGCTGCAGCGCAAGCTCAAGGTGGGCTTCGCCCGCGCCGGGCGGCTCATGGACCTGCTCGAGGAGCGCGGCGTGGTCGGCCCGTCCGAGGGCTCCAAGGCGCGCGACGTGCTGATGACCCCCGAGGAGCTCGACAACATGATCGAGTCCGGGGCGCTCTGATCGCAGCGCCCGCCGCCGACGAGCTGTCCGAGGCCGTCCTCGAGGTCGTCGACCTGGTGCCGCCCGGTCGGGTCACCACCTACGGCGCCATCGCGGACGTGGTGGGCACCGGACCGCGCCAGGTCGGTGCGGTCATGGCCCGGGACGGCGGCGCGGTCACGTGGTGGCGGGTCGTGCGGGCCGACGGGTCGCTGCCGGTGCACCTGGCGGCCGAGGCCGCGGCCCACCACCGGGAGGAGGGGACCCCACTGCGGCCGTCCGGTCGCGTGGACCTCGCTGCGGCATTCTGGGAGCCGTGACCCCGCCGGCGGGGACCGGGACGACAGGAGGACCGATGGCGGCGAAGGACTACCGGGCGGAGGGCATCACGGTGCACTGGCGCTCGCAGCGCTGCATCCACTCGTTGCACTGCGTCACGTCGCTGCCCGCGGTCTTCGACCGCGACGCCCGGCCCTGGATCCGAGCCGATGCGGCACCGGTGGACGAGATCGCGGCAGCCGTCGACGGCTGCCCCAGCCGCGCGCTCACCTACACGCGCACCGACGGCGTCGCCCCGGGACCGGGTGCCGCCCGCGACGACGAGGACGCGGTCAGCGCCGACGGCACCGCCGTCCGGGTGAACGTCAAGCCCAACGGTCCGCTCGCCGTCGTCGGCCGGGTCGAGGTGGTGGACGGCGCGGGCAACGTCCTCTCGGTCGACGAGACGACGTTCCTGTGCCGCTGCGGCGGGTCGGGCAACAAGCCGTTCTGCGACGGCACGCACAAGCGCATCGAGTTCCAGGGCTGATCCGCCCGTCGGCGGTGCCCCCGCCGTCCGTTCGCCGGTGCTGCATCGCGGTCGCCACGTCGCGGGCGCCGCGCCAGGAGCCACCGGCCCGGTACGGTGCCATCCGACGCGGTCGGGGGGCCGTGCACGCGTCGGGGCCGTGGTCGCCGACGGAAGGGGGATCGGATGACCGGGTCGCGGCGTTCCAACGTGGTCCACCACACCGCGCGACGTGCCGTCGTCGCCGGCGTGGCGTCGGTGGCGTTGCTGGCAGCGGTCCTGGCCGGCTGCGCGTCGGACGAGGCGGGCTCCGCCCCGTCCTCCACGGAGGGGTCGTCGACCGAGGCGTCCACCACCACGACCTCGATCGCGCCGTTCGCCGGCCCCGGCGACTTCTACGACGTGCCCGACCCGCTGCCCGAGGGCGAGCCGGGCGAGCTCATCCGCTACGAGCGCATCGACACGCCCGACGTCACCGATCGCGTCCGCTACCGGGTCATGTACCACTCGCGCGACGCCATGGACCGGGACGCGGCGGTCACCGGACTCGTGTCGGTGCCCACCGGCGAGGCGCCGGAGGGCGGCTGGTCCGCGCTGTCGTGGGGTCACGGCACGGTCGGCCTGGCACCGGCGTGCGCTCCCAGCAGGGACGGCGGCGGGATCCCCGCGTTCGGCACCGACGGCATCCTGGTCGCGTCCGACTACGTGGGTCTCGGCCCGAACGGCCAGCTGCACGCGTACCTCTCCGGTGAGGCCGAGGGGCACAGCGTGATCGACATCGTGCGGGCGGCCCGCCAGCTGCCCGACGTGGAGGCCTCCGACGAGTGGACCACGGTCGGCACCTCCCAGGGAGGCCATGCCGTGCTGTTCGCCGGCGAGCTCGCCGGCGACTACGCGCCCGAGCTCGACCTGGTCGGCACGGTCGCCATGGCGCCGGGATCGAACCTGGACCAGACGTACCCGGGCGACGTGCCGCTCACGATCAACGCCGTGAAGGCCATGGCGATCTACGGCATGGCCGTCGACCACCCCGAGATCCGCCCCGAGGACTACGCCACGCCGGCGCTCGTCGAGCTGGCCGAGCAGATGAAGGTGCGGTGCCTCGGGGACCTGACGGCCCAGATCGCCGCCATGCCCACCGACGGCTACTGGACGGTCGACCCGCTGAGCACGGACCTCGGGCGGAAGGTCAGCCAGGCCAACAGCCCGGGGCGGGTCGCGGCCGACGCACCGGTGCTGCTCGTGCAGGGCGACGAGGACATCGTCGTGAGCCCGGCCCGCACCCAGGCGCTGTTCGAGTCCATGTGCGAGGCGGGCCAGGTCGTGGAGCTCGAGGTGGTGCCCGGCGGCGGCCACGACATGAAGACCATGGAGGCGGCGCAGGACACGATCGAGTCCTGGCTGCAGGCACGACTCGACGGCGAACCGGCGCCCGACGGCTGCCCCGACACGTGACCGAGCGAGAACGACCGACAGGAGGACCGACGATGACAGAGGTGCCTGCGACCGCAGCGCAGCCCGCGACCGCGGGGGTGCTCGAGCGATGACGGCGACGACGGTCGAGACCGAATGGTCGACGGTGGCCACCGGCCTGCGCTTCCCCGAGGGCCCGGTCGCGCTCGACGACGGCTCGGTGCTGGTGGTCGAGATCGAACGGGGCACGCTCAGTCGCGTGTGGCCGGGCGGCACCGTCGACGTCGTGGCCGAGTGCGGCGGCGGACCCAACGGCGCGGCGATCGGTCCCGACGGCGCCGTGTGGATCACCAACAACGGCGGGTGCTTCCAGTTCATCGACCTGGGCGGCGTGCTCGTGCCCGGCCCGGTCCCCGACACGTGGTCGGGCGGGTCCATCCAGAAGGTGGACCTGGCGACCGGCACGGTCGAGACCGTCTACACCGAGTGCGACGGCCGGCCGCTCCGCGCCCCGAACGACCTGGTCTTCGACGCGCACGGCGGCTTCTGGTTCACCGACCACGGCGTGCGGCTCGAGCGCGCGAGCGACCGCACCGGGGTCTTCTACGCCACGGCGGACGGGGCCTCGATCCGCGAGGTGATCTTCCCGCTCGACGCCCCGAACGGCGTGGGCCTGTCGCCGGCGGGCGACAAGGTGTACGTGGCGGAGACGCACACCGGCCGGGTGTGGTCGTGGGACGTCCCCGAACCCGGCGTGGCATCGGGCACGGGTCTGCTGGAGCCGCACGGGGAGCTGCTGCTCGGGCTGCCGGGCATGCAGCTGCTCGACTCGCTCGCCGTCGACGGCGACGGCTGGGTGTGCGTGGGCACGCTGGTGAACGGCGGGATCACCGCCGTGTCGCCCGACGGGTCGCAGGTGGAGCACCACCCCGCGGACGACATGCTGGTCACCAACATCTGCTTCGGCGGTCCCGAGGGTGCCACGGCGTACGCCACGGCGTCGGGCACGGGCCGGCTGCTGGCTGCGGAGTGGCCCCGGCCCGGGCTGCGCCTCGCGAACACCTAGTAGCCGTCACGGAGTGGACCGGGCGGCGCCGGTACCCTGCGGGGGTGCCGCGCACGTACTGGGTCGAGACGCTCGGCTGCCCCAAGAACCAGGTCGATTCCGACAAGCTCACCGGCACCCTCGCCGCCGATGGCCTGGTCCCTGCCGCGTCCCCCGACGAGGCGGACCTGGTGGTCGTCAACACGTGCGCCTTCGTCGAGGAGGCGAGGGAGGAGAGCGTCGCCACGATCCTGGCGCTCGAGGAGCGGCGCGCCACCGGCGCGGAGCTCGTGGTCACCGGCTGCATGGCCGAGCGCTACGGCGACGAGCTGGCCCGCGCCCTGCCCGAGGTGGACGCCGTCGCCGGCTTCGGCGTGCCGGTCACGCTCGGTCGCAAGCCGGGTGCCGACGCCGGACGAGGTCGGGGCCGGTCGATCCCGGTCTCGGTCGAGACCGCCGTGCCCACCCTCGACCTGCTGAACCTGCCCCGGCCCCGGTCGGAGCGCCCCTGGGCCTACGTCAAGGTCGCCGAGGGCTGCGACAAGGCCTGCGGCTTCTGCGCGATCCCCAGCTTCCGGGGACCCCAGCGCTCGCGGACGGTCGCGTCGGTGCTGGACGAGGTGCGGGCCCTGCAGGTGCGCGAGGTCGTGCTCGTCGCCCAGGACCTCGCCGCCTACGGCCGCGACCGCAGCGGCGACGGGCGCGTCGAGGCCCCGTCGGGCACCACGCCGATCGCCGAGCTGGTGCGGGCGGTGGCCGACGAGGTCGATCGGGTCCGGCTGCTCTACCTGTACCCCTCGGAGCTCACCGACGAGCTGGTCGAGCTCATCGCCACCGGGCCGGTGCCGTACTTCGACCTCTCGCTGCAGCACGTCTCGGCGCCGCTGGTGCGGAGGATGCGGCGATGGGGCGACGGCGAGCGGTTCCTCCGTCGCATCGACGCCATCCGCGACCTGCGCCCCGACGCAGCGTTCCGGTCCAACTTCATCGTCGGCTACCCCGGCGAGACCGAGGAGGACCACGACCAGCTGCTCGACTTCGTCCAGGCCGCGCAGCTCGACTGGTGCGGCTTCTTCTCGTACTCCGACGAGGAGGGCACCTACGCCGCCGGTCTCGACGGCCACGTCGACGACCGGCTCGTGGGCGAGCGCCTGGCCGAGCTGCGCGAGCTCCAGGATCGCATCACCGCCGAGCGGCGGGATGCCCTCGTGGGGGAGCGCACGGTCGTGCTGGTCGACGAGCCGGGCGTCGCCCGCTCGCACCGTGAGGCCCCCGAGATCGACGGCATCGTCGAGGTCCCGGAGGACCTGGCAGTGGGCGAGCTGCACTTGGTCGAGGTCACCGCGGCCGCCGGCCCCGACCTGACGGCGGCGCCGGTCGGCGACCGCGCCGCGGCCGGCGCGGTGCGATCTCCGTGAGCACCGACCAGCGAGCGGCGACCTTCGGACCCGGGGCGCTGCTGACGCCGGCCAACGTGATCACGATCGTCCGGCTCCTGCTCGCACCGGTCGCGTTCGTGCTCATCATCCAGGAGCAGTCGGGCTGGTTCCTGTTCGCCCTGTGGTTCTGCATCACCGCGTCCGACAGCCTCGACGGCTACCTGGCCCGGCGGCAGGGGACCACCCGCTCCGGCGCCTTCCTCGACCCGCTGGCGGACAAGGTGCTGGCGCTCGGGGGGCTGTGGGCGATGGTGCTGGCGGGGCGCTTCTGGTGGCTCCCGGTCGTGCTCATCACCCTGCGCGAGGCGGTGATCTCCGCGTTCCGCAGCTTCTGGGGGCGGCGCGGACTGGCGGTGCCGGCGTCGAACGTCGCCAAGTTCAAGACGTTCCTGCAGTTCAGCTCGGTGGGCTTCGTGACGTGGCCGTGGTTCACCGACGTGACGTGGATCGCCGACGGCCTCCTGTGGGCCGGCGTGGCGGTGGCGTGGATCAGCGCGGCGCAGTACCTGCACGCCGGGTCGCGGGCCACCACCACGATGGCCCGGGACTGAGCCGGTCGGTCGGCCCGCGCCACGCGGCAGGTAGGTTGCCGGCCATGCGCGTGGAGGTGGTGGCCGTCGGCACCGAGCTGCTGCTCGGCCAGATCGTCGATTCGAACTCGTCCTGGATCGGCGAGCAGCTCGCAGTGGCGGGGCTGGACTCGTACTTCCAGACCAAGGTGGGCGACAACCTGGGCCGCATCGTCGACGTGATCGAGCTCGCCCTGTCGAGGAGCGACGCCGTCATCTGCACCGGCGGCCTCGGCCCCACGCAGGACGACCTCACCCGGGAGGCGATCGCCCAGGTCATGGGCGTGCCGCTCGAGGAGTCCGAGGAGGCGGCGGAGCGCATCATCGCCATGTTCGGCGGGCGCGGCCGGCGCATGCCCATGAACAACCTGCGCCAGGCGATGAAGCCGGTGGGCGCCGAGTTCATCCCGCAGCAGCCCGGTACGGCGCCCGGGCTGATCTGCCCGGTGACCCGCCCCGACCCGACCACCGGCGAACCGGTCGAGAAGGTGATCTACGCGGTGCCGGGCGTGCCGTGGGAGATGCAGGAGATGGTGAGCGGCACCGTCCTGCCCGACCTCCAGCGCCGCGCCGGGATCACCGCGGTCATCGCCAGCCGCACCCTGCGGACCTGGGGGGAGTCCGAGTCCGGCCTGGCCGAGATCCTCGCCGAGCGGCTGGACGAGCTCGACCGCCTCGCCGAGACGGGGGAGCAGGGGACCGCCACGATCGCCTTCCTCGCCTCCGGGATGGAGGGGCTGAAGGTGCGCCTGACCGCGAAGGCGGCGACCGACGAGGGCGTGACCGAGATCCTGCGGGCCGAGGAGGAGGTCGTCCGCGGCATCCTCGGCGAGATCGTGTTCGGCGTGGACGACGACACCATGGAGTCGGTCGTCCTCGACCTTATGCGGGAGCGCTCGCTCACGCTCGGGGTGGCGGAGTCGCTGACCGGCGGGATGATCGGCTCGCGCATCTGCGACGTGCCCGGCGCGAGCGACGTGTTCCGCGGCTCGATCGTGTCGTACGCGTCGGACGTGAAGTTCGACCTGCTCGGTGTGCCCGAGGGTCCGGTCGTGACCGAGGAGGCGGCCCGGGCCATGGCGCTCGGCGCCCGCCGCGTGCTCGGCACCGACGTGGGCATCGCGGCCACGGGGGTGGCCGGTCCCGACGAGCAGGAGGGCCGCACGCCCGGCACCGTGTGCATGGCGGTGGCGATCGGCGAGCCGGGCGCCGAGGGCAGCGTGCTCGACTCGGTGGAGCTGCGGCTGCCGGGCCGGCGTCGCCAGGTGCGCGAGTTCACGGTGATCTCGCTGCTCGGCCTCCTCCGCCGCCACCTCACCCGGATATAGGGGTGCACAGCGACATCCCCTGTCGATCTCCGGGCCAGAGATCCAGTTTCCGGCTCGAAATGCTTGAGTCGAACACCCGTTCGTAACTACGCTCGTGTTCTGCCGGGCAGGGGTCAGGCATCGGGGGCGCTCCGCCGGTCCCGCAGCACTGTCAGACCCCCTCGGTACGGTCAGCGCACCAACTGATCGGCGCCGTGCAACGGCCCCCGAACCACCGACCGGCGGCCCCCGCCGAGCACGAAGGGAACAGGAACGTGGAGCGAGAGAAGGCACTCGAGATGGCGCTCAGCCAGATCGAGAAGCAGTACGGCAAGGGCTCGGTCATGAAGATGAGCGACAAGGGCTCCATGGCGGTGGAGTCCGTGCCCACCGGTGCGCTGGCGCTGGACATCGCGCTCGGCATCGGCGGCCTGCCCCGCGGCCGCGTGGTGGAGATCTACGGCCCGGAGTCCTCCGGCAAGTCCACGCTCGCCATGCACGTGGTGGCCGAGGCGCAGCGCAACGGCGGCATCTGCGCCTACGTCGACGCCGAGCACGCCATGGATCCGGTCTACGCCGCCAAGATCGGCGTCGACGTCGACGAGCTGCTGATCTCCCAGCCCGACACCGGCGAGCAGGCGCTCGAGATCGCCGACATGCTCGTCCGCTCCGGCGCCATCGACGTGCTGGTGGTCGACTCGGTCGCGGCGCTCACGCCCCGGGCCGAGATCGAGGGCGAGATGGGCGACAGCCACGTCGGCCTGCAGGCCCGTCTCATGTCGCAGGCGCTGCGCAAGCTGACGGCCAACCTCAACAAGACCCAGACCATCTGCATCTTCATCAACCAGCTGCGGGAGAAGATCGGCGTGATGTTCGGCTCGCCCGAGACCACGCCGGGCGGCCGGGCGCTGAAGTTCTACTCGTCGGTCCGCCTGGACATCCGCCGCATCGAGTCCATCAAGGACGGTGTGGAGGTCGTCGGCAACCGCACCCGGGTCAAGGTGGTCAAGAACAAGGTCGCTCCGCCGTTCAAGCAGGCCGAGTTCGACATCATGTACGGCAAGGGCATCAGCCGGGAGGGCTCGCTGCTCGACATCGGCGTCGAGCACGACATCGTCAAGAAGTCGGGTGCCTGGTACACGTACGAGGGCGAACAGCTCGGCCAGGGGCGGGAGAACGCCAAGTCGTTCCTCACCGATCACCCCGAGGTCATGGTGGAGATCCAGGATCGCGTGCTCCGTGCCGTCGGCATCGGGCAGGGCGAGTCGGAGGAGTCGGTCGACCTCTCCGATGACGTGGTCGATCCCGACGACCTCCCCATCTCCCTGGACTGATCAGCCACGCCTGCCGGTCGCTGGGGTCGGCAGGCCTACTGATCCTCGTTCCGGCTGCGGCCGCACGGTGCCTCGCGCGCCGCGGCCGACCGCGAGTCCCCAGGACGACGCAACCCGTCGCGCGCCCCCACCCCAGGACGGACCGCGCGACGGGTTCGTCGCGCCCGGCCCGATGCGCGCACGCCGGCGCTACGGGCGGCGGGGCCGCCGAACTTGTACGCCACGCGCCGCCCAGAGGTCCCTCACGTACAAGTTCGACGGGCGGGCGCCGAACTCGTACGCCACGCGCCGCACAGAGGTCCCTCACGTACAAGTTCGACGGGCGGGCGCCGAACTCGGGCACCACGGACCGACCGTTGGTCGCTCGTGCCCGAGGTCGGGCAGGTCCCGTCGATCGTGTGCGGGATCAGCCCGTGGCGGGCACCTCCCGCACACGTTCAGCTGCAGTGCGGGCGGGCCCGGTGTGTGCGGTCAGGCCTCGGCGGCGTCATCGACTTCGGAGCCCCCTCCCACGGGCCGTACGCTAGCGAGGTGACCAAGCGGTACCTGGTGCGCACCTTCGGGTGCCAGATGAACGAGCACGACTCCGAGCGCCTCGCCGGGCTGCTCGAGGCCGACGGCTACGTGCCCGCCGTCGACGTGGAGGACGCGGATGTCGTCGTGCTCAACACCTGCTGCATCCGGGAGAACGCCGACAACAAGCTCTACGGCACGCTCGGGCACCTGAAGTCGGTCAAGGACCGGCGCCCCGACATGGAGATCGTGGTCGCCGGCTGCCTGTCGCAGAAGGACGGCGAGGGCGTCGCCGAGCGGGCGCCCTACGTCGACGTCGTGCTCGGCACCCACAACGTGCACCGGGCCGTCGAGCTCCTCCACGAGCACCAGGAGCACGGCCGTTCCGTGACCGAGATCCTGAGCGAGACGGTCGCCGAGGACCACGAGCTCTTCCCCTCCGCGCTGCCGGTCGTGCGGGAGTCCGGCCACTCGGCGTGGGTGACCATCCAGATCGGCTGCGACAACAGCTGCGCCTTCTGCATCGTCCCTGCCGTGCGGGGCCCCGAGATCAGCCGGCCGTTCGGCGACGTCGTCGCGGAGGTCGAGCGGGCGGCGGCCGACGGCGTCACGCAGGTCACGCTGCTCGGCCAGAACGTGAACTCCTACGGCCGCGACCTGACGCTCCGCCTCCGCAACGGCTCGCCCGCTGACGGCCTCGACGCCGCCTTCCTGGCCGGCGCGGCCTGGGAGCAGGACCCGGCGCACCGGGCCCGGCCGCTGTTCGCCGACCTGCTGCGCGTGGTCGGCGAGGTCCCCGGCATCCGGCGCGTCCGCTACACCAGCCCGCACCCCAAGGACCTGCGTCCCGAGACGATCACCGCCATGGCCCAGGTCGACAGCGTGTGCGAGCACCTGCACCTGCCCCTCCAGTCGGGCAGCGACCGCGTCCTGGCCGCCATGCACCGCGGCTACACCGCCGAGCGCTACCTCGAGCGGCTCGCTGCGGCCCGCAGCGGCATCGAGGAGCTCGCCGTCACCACCGACATCATCGTGGGCTTCCCCGGCGAGACCGAGGCCGACTTCGCGGCCACGCTCGAGGTGGCGGCAGAGGCCCGCTACGACAACGCGTTCACGTTCGTGTACTCGCCCCGGCCCGGCACCGAGGCGGCCGACCTGCCCGATCCCGTGCCGCACGACGTCGCCGTCGAGCGCATGGCCCGGCTGCGCACGGTCGTCGAGCGCACCTCCCGTCTGGGCCACGAGCGACGGCTCGGCGAGGTCGAGGAGGTCATGGTCGAGGGCCCGAGCCGTCGCGACCCGGGTCGCCTCAGCGGCCGCACCCGTCACAACCGCCTGGTGCACTTCCCGTCCGACCGTCCGCTGCGGCCGGGCACGTACGCGTCGGTCAAGGTGACCGGCGCGTCCACGACCAACCTGACCGGTGAGCTGGTCGAGGTGCTGTCGGAGCCCACGCACCGTCGTCGCATCCCGGTGAGCGCGGCGTGAGCGACGGGCGGCCTCGCCCGTCGGGTGACCGGGTCGCCGGCATCGACGTCGATCGCATCCCGCCCGAGCCGTCCGTCCTGATCTCGGCCCTCGCCCGTGCGCTCGCCGCGGTCCACGACGGCGCCGCGCCCGACGCCGCGTCCGACTCCGCGTCCGGCGGCGCGGGCCCGGCCACGACGGCGCACGACGGGGCTCCCGGGATGGAGGAGCTGCGGCCCGTCGACGCCCTCGAGCTGGTCGAGGAGGCGGTGACCGCAGGATGGGAGCCGCCCCCGGGATCGCCGTACGCGCCGGCGGGGGCCGGGCGCCTGGTCGAGGTGCTGCGCGACGGTCTGCAGCGGGCCACCGATCGCTCCGACGGACCTGTCCCGACGATCGGCCGGGCGACGTTCGCCAATCTCGTCCTGCCCGGGGGTGACGACGACGGGGACGAGCTGAGCGGCGCGGCGAACATCACGTTCCGCCGCTCGCCGCGCCGCACCGAAGCGCCGCACTTCGCCGACTGCGACGACGCCGCGTGGAGCGATCCCTACAGGGACCTGGCCGTCGCGGCGGCGGACGTGGTCGCCACCTTCGGCCCCGGCGCCGTGCTGGGGTTCACCGCCGCCTACGCGGCGGCGCGGCCGACGATCGAGCCGGTGGACCCCATCCGCCTGGACTGGTGGTCGATCGTCGCCGCCGTCATCGGCAGCGACCGGAGCGACCGCACCGGAGCCCGCGGGAGCGAAGGTTCGTGAAGGCCCGCACCGCCACCCGACCGCCGGGGCGGCACCTGGTGCTCGTCGGCCCGACGGCGTCGGGAAAGTCGGCCGCGGCGGCGGCCCTGGCCCGGCGTCGGACCGACCGCGGCCTGCCCACCGAGGTCGTGAGCTGCGACTCCATGGCGGTGTACCGCGGCATGGACGTGGGGACCGCCACCCCGACGGTGGAGGAGCGCGCCGGCGTCCCGCACCACCTGCTCGACGTGGTCGACCCCACCGAGGAGTTCTCGGTGCAGCGCTTCGTCGAGCTGGCCGACGACGCCCTCGACGACATCGAGTCCCGGGGCGCCGCGGCCGTGCTGGTCGGCGGGACCGGGCTCTACGTGCAGGCAGTGACCGACGGGCTGGAGCTGCCCGGGCGCTATCCCGAGGTGCTGGCCACGTTGGAGCCGTTGAGCACCGACGAGCTGACCACCCGGCTGGAGGAGCTCGACCCCGTGGCCGCGGGGCGTGTCCCCCCGGGCAACCGGCGCCGCCTGCTGCGTGCGCTCGAGGTGACGATCGGCTCCGGCCACCCGTTCTCGTCCTCGGGGCCCGGCCTGACCGCGTTCCCGCCCACCCCGTTCGTGCTCACCGGCCTGACCGTGCCGCGCGACGTGCTCGCCTCCCGGATCGCCCGGCGCTACGGCCGGCAGGTGGCCGACGGGTTCATGGACGAGGTCGCGGTCCTTGCCCAGCTCGGCGACCGGCTGTCGCGCACCGCCGCCGAGGCGCTCGGCTACCGCGAGCTCCTCGCCCACCTGCGTGGGGAGCTCGGCCGCGACGAGGCGCTGGAGGTGGCGGTCCAGCGGACCCGGCGCTTCGCCGTCCGCCAGGAGCGCTGGTTCCGCCGCGACCCCCGGATCACGTGGTTCGACGCCGCCCCCGATGCGACTCCCGACGGCGCGTCCGACCCGTCAGCCGGGGGCCCACCCACCGACGACCTGGTCCGGCGCCTCGACGACCACTGGACGACCGCCGTCGAGACGGCGTCGATACTCGATCCTGACGGCCAGGATCCCACCACTACCGTGGGTCCATCGTGTTGCGACTGACCAAGTTCCACGGCCTCGGCAACGACTTCCTGGTCGCCCACTGGCTCGACCACGTCGAACCGGGTCGCCCCGCCCTGACCCCCGATCCCGAGGTGGCGCGCGCCCTGTGCGCCCGCCACACCGGCGTCGGCGCGGACGGGTTGATCTACGCGCTCCCTCCCGGGGGAGGAGACGCGGATGTGCACATGGTCCTGCTCAACGCCGACGGCTCCGAGGCCGAGATCTCCGGGAACGGCATCCGCTGCCTGGCCCAGGCGGTCCTCCGCCGGGAGGGTCGGGGAGAGGGCGACGTGCTGGTCGAGACGGCGGGCGGCCTCCGCCAGCTCCGAACGGTCAAGGGCGACGTCGACGGTGAGCTGTGGACGCAGGTCGACATGGGCGAGCCCACCGACGGTCCCACCCCCAGCGCCGCGGCCCAGGAGTTCCCGGCCCGGCAGCGGGCCACCGTCGACGTCGGCAACCCGCACGTCGTGTTCCTCGTCGACGACCCCGACACCGTGGACCTGACCGTCGTGGGCCCGCAGATCGAGCGCAGCTTCCCGGCGGGCATCAACGTGCACGTCGTCGCGCCGGCGTCCGACGAGGACCTGGAGCTGCGGGTCTGGGAGCGCGGCGTGGGCATCACCCAGGCGTGCGGGTCCGGTGCGGTCGCCGCCACCGTCGCCGCCCACCGGTGGGGTGCGGTCGGCCCGCACGTGAACGTGCACATGCCAGGGGGCGTGGCGATCGTCGACGTCGACGGTCCCCGCGCGCTGCTGACCGGTCCGTCCACGTTCGTCGCCGAGGTGGTGGTCCCGTGACCGCTGCCGACGATTGCTCCGGCGACGACGCGACGTCCGGCGACGACTCGTTCGAGGACGCCTCGTTCGACGAGTCAGCGTTCGACGAGTCAGCGTTCGACGGCGACTCGTTCGAGGATGGCTCGTTCGACGACACCGAGCTCGACCTCGACCGCCTGTCCACCGAGACGCCGGTCGACGAGAGCCACCGCGGCGCGTTCGGCGAGTTCGGCGGCGAGTCCGGCGCGTTCATCGAACGCACCTTCCGGGAGCGCATCGTCCTGGTGGGCGTGGCGCTCCCCGGCGCGTCCGACGAGCTCCTCGAGGAGTCGCTCGACGAGCTGGAGCTGCTCGTCGACACCGCCGGCGCCGACGTCTTCGCCCGGGTCGTCCAGCGTCGCGGCGCGCCCGATCCGGCCACCTACGTGGGCAGCGGCAAGGCCGAGGAGATCCGCCAGGTGGCCGAGGCGACGGACTGCGACACGGTCGTGTTCGACGACGAGCTGTCGCCCGCCCAGCAGCGCAACCTGGAGAAGCTGCTCGGGCGGACCGCCATCGACCGCACCGCGGTGATCCTGGACATCTTCGGCCAGAACGCCCACAGCCAGGAGGGCAAGGCCCAGGTCCAGCTGGCCATGTTCCGCTACCGGTTGCCGCGGCTCCGCGGCAAGGGCGGCTCGCTGTCGCAGCAGGCAGGCGGCGTGGGGACCCGGCGGGGCCCGGGCGAGACCCAGCTCGAGATCGACCGTCGACGCATCACGCGCCAGGTCCACCGGCTCGAGGCGGAGCTCCGTCAGATCGGGCGCACGCGCGAGACCCAGCGCAAGTCCCGCCGGCGCTCGGGCATCCCCAACGTGGTGATCGTCGGCTACACGAACGCCGGCAAGTCGACGCTGCTCAACCGCCTCACCCAGGCCGGCGTGCTCGTGGAGGACCGGCTCTTCGCCACGCTCGACGCCACCACCCGCCGGCTGCAGCTGCCCGGTGGCGAGTCGGTGCTGCTCACCGACACGGTCGGCTTCGTCCGCAAGCTGCCCCACCAGCTGGTCGAGGCGTTCCGCTCCACGCTCGACGTGGCCAACGAGGCGGACCTGCTGGTCCACGTCGTCGACGGTGCCGCAGCCGACCCCGAGGGCAACATCGACGCGGTGCGGTCGGTCCTGCGGGAGATCGCCCCCGACGACCAGCCGCCCCGGCCCGAACTGCTGGTCTTCAACAAGTCCGACAAGGGTCCGGGGGCCGAGAAGCTGGTCGAGCACCACCCGGGCTCGGTGGCGATCTCGGCGGTCACCGGCGCAGGGGTCGACGACCTGCTGCTGCGGATCGGCGACCGGCTGCGGGCGCTCCTGCCCGCCGTCGACCTGTTCGTGCCGTACGACCGCGGCGACGTGATCGCCGCCCTCCATCGGGCGGGGGAGGTCGTCACCGAGACCGCCGAGGACGACGGCGTGCGGATCTCGGCGCGCCTGGCGGCCTCGAGCGCCCCGCGCTTCGCCGAGTTCGTCACCGGCGGCGGGGCTCGATGACGGTCGCGCGGGCGGGCTTCGTCCCGCCGCCGTACCCGTACGACCGGCTCGACGAGGTCGCGGCGGTGGCGGCCGCCGGCTTCGGTGACGCCGAGGGCGGCGTGGTCGACCTGTCGATCGGCACCCCGCACGACCCGCCGCCACCCGCGGTCGTCGCCGCGCTGGGCGGGTCCGGCTCCGAACGGGGCTACCCGCCGTCGATCGGGACCGCCGCCCTGCGCGCGGCGGTGTCGGGCTGGTTCTCCCGACGCTTCGCCGTGGACGTGGACCCGTCGGCCATCGGCGCCTGCATCGGCACCAAGGAGCTGGTGGCGGGTCTGCCGCACTGGCTCCGGCTCCGGGATCCCGGCCGCGACACCGTGCTGTACCCGGCGATCAGCTACCCGAGCTACGCCATGGGCGCCACCCTCGCCGGTTGCCGGGCCGTGCCGGTGGCGGTCGACGACCGCTGGCGCATGGACCTGTCGTCGATCTCCGACGAGGACGCCGGCCGCGCGCTCTGCCTCTGGAGCAACACTCCCGGCAACCCGGCGGGCGGGCTCGACGACCTGGCCGCCACGGCCGAGTGGGGTCGGGCGCACGACGTCCCGGTCTTCAGCGACGAGTGCTACGTGGAGTTCACGTGGACCGGTACCCCGGTGGTGGCCGGTCAGCAGCCGGGTCACACGATCCTGGAGTCGGGTTCCCAGGGCGTGGTGGCCGTCCACTCGCTGTCCAAGCGCTCCAACCTGGCCGGGGTGCGGGTGGGTCACTACGCCGGCGACCCCGAGCTGGTGCGGTACCTGCAGGAGCTGCGCAAGCACGCCGGGTTCATGGTGCCCGGACCGGCGCAGGCCGCGGCGGTCGCGGCTCTGGAGGACCAGATCGCGGTCGACGAGCAGCGCCTGCGCTCCCGCACCCGCCTGGAGCGCATGGCCGGCATCCTGGCCCGGCTGGGCATCGACGCGCCGCTGCCCGACGGCGGCTTCTACCTGTGGGTGCCCGCGCCCGGTGGCGACGCCTGGGGTCTGGCGCAACGCCTGGCCGCGGAGCTGGGCGTGGTGTCGAGTCCGGGCGAGTTCTACGGCCCGGACGCCGCCGATCACGTGCGCCTGGCCATGGTGCAGCCCGATGCGGCGATGGACGTGCTCGAGGCCCGCGCCGCGTCGCTCGCCGTCTGAGTCCACCACCGGGATGCCGGTGAGCTCGCCGGCCCGAGAATCCGCCGCCCCGGCGCCCGGATTCGGGATACTGGAGGCGTGGGCGCCTCGGCCCCGCGGACCCGGCCCAGGAGATCTCATGGCTGACGGACCCAAGCCTCCCAAGGGATGGCTGATCGCTTCGGCGGTCTGCTTCCTCCTCGCGCTCGGCGGATGCGGGACCGGTATCGCCGGTGTGGCGACGGTGGCCAGCGCGGTCGACGACATCGCCACCACGACGCCGTTCGGCGAGTCGTTCTCGTTCACGTCGGAGAGCGACACGGGCGCGCTCGTGCTGCTCACCGACAAGGCCGATTGCACGGGCACCGACGGGTCGGGCAACTCCCTCTCGTTCTCGACCCCGAGCGGCAGCTTCTCGGCCGACGCCAACGGCCGGAGCTTCACCGAGGCCCAGACCTTCGACACCAAGGACGGCGAGAGCTACGAGCTCACCTGCGACAGCGACGGCGCCGTCAACGGCGAGTTCACCGTGCTCAAGCTGCCCGGGTTCCCCGGCGGCATCGCCGGCCTCGCCGCTGCCATCGGCGGCGGCTTCCTGGGCGGCGGCCTGCTGTTCCTGCTGGCCATCGTGTTCCTGGTCGTCGGCCTGGTGCAGCGCTCCGGCTGGAAGAAGCGCAACGCTCCGGGCGCTGGCATGCCCATGGCCGGCGGCGCGGTCCCGCCGCCCCCGGGCAGCTTCCCGCCCCCTCCCGGTGGTGGTGTGCCGCCCGCGCCGGGCCAGGCCCCCTACGCCCCGCCGGTCGCGCCCGGGACACCTC
>JAEXGP010000140.1 GCA_023450775.1 Actinomycetes bacterium
GCTGCGCTCCTGGGCTCCAACGCCCTGGCGCACGTCGTCACCCTCAACTCCGACGGCACGCCACAGGTGTCCGTCGTGTGGTGCGGCGTGCGCGACGAGCAGGTGCTCTTCTGCACCGAGGCCGACACCGCCAAGGTCCGCAACATCCGCCGCAACCCGCGGGTCGTGCTCTCGATCGAGGACGAGGCGCGCAACGCGGCCGGCACCCAGCAGCACCTCGTGATCCAGGGCAGCGCCTCGGTGCTCGGCCCGGTCGACCGGGAGCTGTGCGACGAGCTGTGCCGGGTCTACGTGGGGCGCACGAACCACGAGCTCAACCTGCGGAGCTCACCCACCGCGGTGACCGTGGCCGTCGACGTCCACCGCATCGGCGGCAACGGCCCCTGGTCGGACTGAGTCAGTCCAACCCCTCGGACGCCTCGAGCGCCCGGCGCAGGCGCCGCTGCGCGGCCTGCAGGTTGCGCTCGATCTCGTAGAGGTCGCCGAGCAGGTCGTCGCGGTCGGTGCCGCGCACCACCTGGCTGGCCTCGTCGACGCGGGTCAGCACCTGATCGAGCGTGGACTGCATCGAGGCCAGGTCCGCATGGAGGCTCACGGCCCCGATTCCTACTACTGGCTCGTTCCACACCACCAGAGCGCCGTGACCGGGGACCGTCGCGAGGTTTCGCCGGCCGGATGACGCCCCTCGCTGCGTCGTCCTCCTCACCAGGGAACCCCACCCTGGCTCGTCGTCCGCCGCTGCGACGGACACCCCCGACTCGCCGATACCCCGACGACCGTCCCCGGACACGGCACTACCGTTGACCCCCGTGCTCAACCGACTCGACCTCCGCGGCGTGGCCGATCCCGCCGGCTCGTTGCCCCGACCCAGCGTGGACGGCGACGAGCCCGTGGCGGCCGTGCGGGAGATCCTCGCCGCGGTCCGGGAGCGGGGTGACGACGCGCTGATCGAGCTGACCGAGCGCTTCGACGGCGTGCGCCTGGCCTCGCTCCGCGTGCCGAAGGAGCAGATCGACGCCGCGCTGGCCGCCACGCCGCCCGACGTGCGCAGCGCGCTCGAGCTGGCCCGGGACCGCATCCGCGCCCACCACGAGACGCAGCTCCGGCCCGAGGTCACCCACGACACCGACGGTGTGCACATCCGGTCGTTCCACCGACCGGTCGACCGGGTCGGTTGCTACGTGCCCGGCGGGCGGGCGGCGTACCCGTCGACGCTGCTGATGACCGCGGTGCCGGCGCAGGTGGCGGGCGTGGGTGAGGTGGCGGTGTGCGTGCCGCCCGATCGGGAGACCGGCGAGGTCACGCCGGTGACCCTGGCCGCGGCCGCCGTGGCCGGCGTCGACGAGGTGTACGCCATCGGCGGCGCCCAGGCCATCGGCGCGCTGGCCTACGGGACCGACCAGGTGCCGGCGGTCGACGTCATCTGCGGCCCGGGCAACAAGTACGTGGCGCTCGCCAAGCAGGAGGTGGCCGGCACGGTCGGCGTGGCCGCCGCGTTCGCCGGCCCGAGCGAGGTCGTCGTCCTCGCGGACGACTCGATCCGCCCCGAGCTCGCGGCGATCGACGTGATCCTGCAGGCGGAGCACGGCCCCGACGGGCTGGCCTGGCTGATCTCGTGGGACGCGGCGGCGCTCGACGCGATCGACGCGGAGCTGGCCCGGCTGACCGAGGCGGCGCCCCGTCGGGCCGAGATCACCGCCACCCTGGCCGAGGGTGGCTACGCGGTGCTGGTCGACTCGCCCGAGGCGGCCGTCGAGGTCGCCAACCTGGTGGCGCCCGAGCACCTGGAGCTGCTGTGCCGGGACGCGACCGACCTGGTGCCGCTCGTCCGCAACGCCGGGGCCATCTTCATCGGCCCGTGGTCACCGGCGTCGGTCGGCGACTACGTGGCCGGCCCCAGCCACGTGCTGCCCACCTACGGCACCGCCCGCTTCTCGTCGGCGCTGACCGTGGACGACTTCCTCAAGCACCACCACGTGGTCACCGTGGACGGCGACGCGTTCGACCGGATCGGGCCCGCCGTGCAGGCGCTCGCCGAGGCCGAAGGGCTGGACGCGCACGCCGAGTCGATCCGTCTGCGACGCACGCTGCGGGGCGAGGGGCTCGACGGCACGACGGGGGAATCCGCGTGAGCCGGCCCCAGGTGCGCGACGACGTGGCCCTCATGGAGGGCTACCACTCGCCGCAGGTCGACGTCCGGGTCCGCCTCAACACCAACGAGGCGCCCGAGCCGCCCCCCGAGGCGTTCGTCGAGGAGCTCCGGGCCGCGCTCGACACGGTGGCCTGGCACCGGTACCCCGACCGCGCCGCGCTGGTGCTGCGCGCCCGCATCGCCGAGACCGAGGCCGACGAGGTGCCGGGTGGCATCACCGCGGCCAACGTGTTCGCCGCGAACGGTTCCAACGAGGTGCTCCAGTCGCTCTGCCTGGCCTACGGGGGAGCGGGGCGCCGCGTCGCCACGTTCGAGCCCACGTACGCGCTGCACTCCCACATCGCCAGGGTGTGCGGGTCCTCGGTCGTCTCCGGCGACCGCCGCGCCGATTTCACCCTCGACGTCGACGAGGTCCGCCGCCTGCTGCTCACCGAGCGGCCGACGATCACGTTCCTCTGCTCGCCCAACAACCCGACCGGCCGGTTGGAGCCCGAGGACACCGTGCGCGAGGTGCTCGAGGTGGTCGAGGAGATCGACGGCCTCCTCGTGGTCGACGAGGCCTACGGCCAGTTCTCACCCTGGTCGGCGCTGTCGCTGGTGGAGGAGGACCGCTCGGTCGTCGTCACCCGCACGTACTCCAAGACGTGGTCCGCCGCCGCGCTCCGGCTGGGCTACCTGATCGGTCCCACCTGGGTGGTCGACGACCTGGAGCGGGTGGTGCTGCCGTACCACCTGGACTCGCTCACGCAGCTCGCGGGCGTGCTCGCGCTCGACCACCTCGCCGACATGCGCCGTCGGGTCTCGCACCTGGTCGAGGAGCGCGGTCGGGTCGAGACCGCCCTGGCCGAGCTGCCGGTGGACGTGTGGCCCAGCGCGGCCAACTTCATCCTCTTCCGGCCGCGCGAACGTGACGGCGCCGAGGTGTGGCAGGACCTCGTCGACCGCGGGGTGCTCGTCCGCAACTGCGCCTCGTGGCCCGGGCTCGAGGGCTGCCTGCGCGTGACCCTCGGCACCACCGCCGAGGACGACGAGTTCCTCGACGCCCTCACCGCCGTCCTGTCCTGAGCCGGCGGGCTGGTCCTGCCTTTGCCGGCGGGCTGGTCAACCCGTGCGGGCGCGACGGGCGCGGTGCGCGATCCTGTGTGTCGTGAATGGAGAACGGCCGTGAGCGAGACCTCCACCCCCAGCCGGACGGCGTCCGCCGAGCGCATCACCAAGGAGACGAAGATCTCCGTGCAGCTCGACGTGGACGGCGGCGGCACCACCGACTGCCGGACGGGCCTCCCGTTCTTCGACCACATGCTCGACCAGCTCGGCCGTCACGGCGGCATGGACCTGACCCTGCACGCGGACGGCGACCTGGAGATCGACGCCCACCACACCGTCGAGGACTCCGGGATCATCCTGGGCGACGTGCTGCGCCAGGCGCTCGGCGACAAGCGCGGGGTGCGGCGGTTCGCGTCCATCCGCGTGCCGCTCGACGAAGCGGTCGTGGAGGCCGTGCTCGACCTCTCGGGTCGGCCCTACCTCCACTACGAGATCGACCCGCCCGGCGTGAAGATCCTGGGCGACCCACCGTTCGACCCCCAGCTGATGGAGGAGTTCTGGCGTGCCCTCGTCACCTCCGCCGGCATCACCCTGCACCTCACGCTGGTGAGGGGCCGCAACACGCACCACATCATCGAGGCGTCGGTGAAGGCCACGGCGCGTGCGCTGCGCGACGCGGTGCGAGTGGAGGGCTCCGAGCTGCCCTCCACCAAGGGCACCCTGTGAGCGCGGAGGTGCCCGAGCGGTCCGAGGACCGTCCCGCGCCCCGCATCGCCGTGCTCGACTACGGCATCGGCAACCTCCGGTCCGCGGAGAAGGCCATGAGCCACGTCGGCGCCGACGCGGTCCTCACGGCGGACCCCCGGGAGGTGGAGCGCGCCGCCGCGGTCGTGCTCCCCGGCGTGGGTGCGTTCGGCCGCTGCCGGGAGGCGCTGTCGGACACGGGGCTCGACGAGGTCGCGCTCGAGGCCGTCGCGTCGGGGCGGCCGTTCCTGGGCATCTGCGTGGGCATGCAGCTGCTGTTCGAGGAGTCCGAGGAGTCGCCGGGCGTCACCGGGCTCGGCGTGCTGAGCGGCAAGGTCAAGCGGCTGCCCGAGGGCGTCAAGCACCCCCAGATGCAGTGGAACCAGCTGGACCAGGTCACCGAGTCGCCGCTGCTCGACGGCCTCGGCGAACGGCCGTGGATGTACTTCGTCCACTCGTTCGCGCCCGAAGCCACCGCGGACGTCATCGCCACGTGCGACTACGGCGGCCCGGTGACCGCCGCGGTCCAGCACGAGATGGTGATGGCCACCCAGTTCCACCCCGAGAAGTCGGGCGCTCTCGGCCTGGAGCTGCTGCGCAACTTCGTCCGCCTGGCGGCGTCCGTGCCGGCCGGGGACTGACCGGACCCTCCTCTCCCGCACCCCTTCGACAGCGACCCCGACGGCGACGGAGCGCCGGACCATGGACCTCTATCCCGCGATCGACCTGCTCGACGGCCGCTGCGTGCGGCTCTACCAGGGCGACTACGACCGGAGCACCGTGTACGGCGACGACCCCGTCGCCCAGGCGCTCGCATTCCAGGCCGAGGGCGCGCCGTGGGTCCACGTGGTGGACCTGGACGCCGCCCGCACCGGCGTTCCCCGCAACCGCGACGTCGTGGCGGCGATCGCCGGCGCGCTGGACGTGCCCGTGCAGACCGGCGGCGGCGTCCGCACGGCCGAGGCCGCCGAGGCGCTGTTCGCCGCCGGCGTGGGCCGGGTGGTCCTGGGCACCGCGGCGCTCGAGGACCCCGACCTGGTCCGGCGGCTGGCCGCCGAGCACCCGGTGGCGGTCGGGCTGGACGCACGCGGCGCCGAGGTGGCCGTCCGCGGGTGGCTGGAGGGCTCGGGCGCCGACGTGCTCGACCTGGCCGTGGCCTACCAGGACGCCGGCGTCGACGCGCTCGTCGTCACCGAGATCAGCCGCGACGGCACGTTGGAGGGTCCCGACCTGGAGGGTCTGGCCCGGGTGCTCGCAGCGACGACCGTGCCGGTCATCGCGTCGGGCGGGATCGGCACCCTGGACGACGTCCGGGCGCTCGCCGCGCTCAGCGCCGGTGGGCGCTCGCTCGCCGGCGCCATCACCGGTCGCGCGGTGTACGAGGGCGCCTTCTCGGTGGCCGAGGCCGTCGCCGCCACGCATGGCGAGGCCGACGTGCCCACGGAGGCAGGCTCGTGACCGCCGTCGCCCGCGTGATCCCGTGCCTGGACGTCGACGCCGGCCGTGTGGTCAAGGGCGTGAACTTCGTGGAGCTGCGCGACGCCGGTGACCCGGTGGAGCTGGCCGCCCGCTACGACGCCGAGGGTGCCGACGAGCTGGTGTTCCTGGACATCACCGCCTCGTCCGACGCCCGCGAGACCACGATCGAGATGGTGCGCCACACCGCCGAGGAGGTGTTCATCCCGTTCACGGTCGGCGGCGGCATCCGCAGCGTGGAGGACGCCCGTCGCATGCTGCGTGCGGGCGCCGACAAGGTGGGCGTCAACACCGCCGCGGTCGACCGCCCCGAGCTGGTGTCGGAGATCGCCGAGGAGTTCGGCGCCCAGTGCGTGGTCGTCGCGATCGACTCCCGCGCCCGGCGTCCGGCGCCGGACGGCAGCCCCGGCGACGGCCCCGAGTTCGAGGTCTTCACGCATGGCGGACGCACGCCGACGGGTCTGGACACCGTCGAGTGGGCGGCGCGGGTGGTCGAGCTCGGCGCGGGGGAGATCCTGCTCACCTCGATGGACCGCGACGGCACGAAGGACGGCTTCGACGTGCCGGTGACCGCGGCGGTGACGTCGACGGTCACCGTGCCGGTGATCGCGTCCGGTGGCGTCGGGACCGTGCAGCACATGGTCGAAGGCGTGACCGAGGCCGGTGCGGATGCCGTGCTCGCGGCGTCGATCTTCCACTTCGGGCAGCACACGGTCGCCGAGGTCAAGCTGGCGATGGCCGCGGCCGGCATCCCTGTGCGACCGGTCTGAGCCCGGAGCGGTCGATCGGGTCGCTGATCGGTGCCCCGGAGGCGCGGGGTACGTTGCGCCGATGGAGCTCCGCATCTTCACCGAACCGCAACAGGGCGCGACCTACGACTAGCTGCTCGCCGTCGCCCGCACCGCCGAGGAGCTGGGCTACGGGGCCTTCTTCCGGTCGGACCACTACCTGGCCATGGGCGACATCTCGGGGCTCCCCGGGCCGACCGATGCCTGGATCACGCTCGCCGGCCTGGCCCGCGAGACGTCCACGATCCGGTTGGGGACGCTCGTCAACGCCGGGACGTTCCGGCTGCCCGGACCGCTCGCCATCTCGGTCGCCACCGTGGACGCCATGTCCGGCGGACGGGTCGAGCTCGGCATGGGCGCCGGCTGGTTCGACGACGAGCACACCGCCTA
The DNA here is from genome assembly GCA_023450775.1 of Actinomycetes bacterium. Taxonomy (GTDB): domain Bacteria; phylum Actinomycetota; class Acidimicrobiia; order Acidimicrobiales; family Microtrichaceae; genus Dermatobacter. The sequence goes on from JAEXGP010000140.1 coordinate 6,598, forward strand.
CGGCATCCCGTTCCCGCCGCTCGGCCAGCGGTTCGACCGCCTCGAGGAGCAGCTGCAGGTGATCGAGGGCCTCTGGACCACCCCGGCCGGCAAGACCTTCGACTTCCGCGGCGAGCACTACGAGCTCACGGACTCGCCGGCGCTGCCCAAGCCCGTGCAACGGCCGCGTCCGCCGGTGATCATCGGCGGGTTCGGGCCCAAGCGGACGCCGTCGCTCGTGGCCCGGTTCGCGGACGAGTACAACGTCCCGTTCGCCGGCGTCGACGCGGTGCGCACCCTCAACGAGGGCATCGACGCCGCCTGTCTGGCCGTCGACCGCGACCCGGCCACGGTGGTTCGTTCGGTCGCCCAGGTCCTGTGCTGCGGCGCGGACGAGGCCCAGATCGCCCGGCGTGCCGACGCGATCGGGCGCGAGGTCGGCGAGCTGCGCGAGAACGGGCTGGCCGGCACGCCCGACGAGGTCCTGGCCAAGCTCCACGAGTTCGCGGAGGCCGGCATGACCCGCGTGTACCTCCAGGTCCTCGACCTGGACGACCTCGACCACCTCGCGCTGGTCGCCGACACGGTGATGCCGGCCGTCGGGTCGCCGTCCTGAGCCGTCCCCGCCTGTCGGCGCGCCGGGTCGCACCGGTAGCGTGACGCGCCCATGAGCGACGCCCCGACCGAACAGGACGACACCGCCGGCGCGCCGGCGGCGACGAGCCCCGCGCCGCCGATCGCCACCCCGTCGTCGAGCTCGCACGAGAAGCTCCCCGTGCGGATGCTCAACGACCGCATCCTCGTCAAGGTCGACGCCGAGGGGGACCGGCGCTCGACCGGCGGCATCCTCATCCCGGCGACCGCCCAGCTGGGCCGCCGGCTGGCGTGGGCCGAGGTGCGCGCCAAGGGGCCGAACGTGCGGGCCGTCGAGGAGGGTGACCACGTGCTGTTCAACCCCGAGGAGGTCTACGAGGTGGAGGTGCGCGGCGACACGTTCATCATCCTCCGCGAGCGGGACATCCACGCCGTGGCCTCGGAACGCCTGGAGGCGGGCCACACCGGCCTCTACCTCTGAGGCCCGCCGCCGGCCCCGGCGTGCGCCGCTGACGCCGCACGGGCGGGTTCCAGCCTCCCGGATGTCGTTTCGAGCGGCCCGGTCGCCGCTCCTACGATGGCGACCCATGGCCGACACCCCGGGACCCGCCGTCACGCCCGTCGAGGTGCGCGAGGAGGACCTCGAGCGCATCCGCTACGACGCCGACGGACTGGTGCCCGCGATCGTCCAGGACGCCGACACCCGGGCCGTGCTGATGATGGCGTGGATGAACGCCGAGACGCTGCGGATGAGCCTGGAGCAGGGCCGCACGGTGTTCTGGTCGCGGTCGCGCCAGGAGGTGTGGCGCAAGGGCGACACGTCCGGCGACCGACAGTTCATCCGCTCCGCCCACTACGACTGCGACGGCGACGCGCTGCTGTTCCTGGTGGAGCAGGAGGGCAAGGGCGCGTGCCACACCGGCGCCTACACGTGCTGGTTCCGTTCGTTCGGCACCGACGAGCAGACCACCGAGCGTCCCGGTCCCACGTGAGCGCCGACGGCTCCGCCACGACGCTGCTCCCCACGCGGGAGCAGTTCCACGCGCTGGCGCGGCGGTTCCGGGTCGTGCCGGTGACCCGCACGCTGCTGGCCGACCTGACCACGCCGGTCGCCGCCTTCGCCCGCTGGTGCGGCCCCGACACGACGCCCGACGGTGGCGCGGGGCGTCCGGGCTTCCTGCTGGAGTCGGTCGACCACGGCGGTCGCTGGAGCCGCTGGTCCTTCGTCGGGCGCGACCCCCGGGCCCGTCTGGTGGCCCGCGGCCGCGACGTCACGCTGTCCGGTGACCTGCCCGACGGCATCGACCGCGACGAGGTCCCCACCGACCGCGGGATCCTCGCGGCGCTCGAGGTCCTGCTCGAGCACCTGCGGTCGCCCACCAACGAGCAGTTCGCCGAGGTGGTCCCCGACGCACCCGAGCTGCCGCTGCTGCACTCCGGAGTGATGGGCTACCTGGGCTACGACGTGGTCCGGGAAGTCGAGCGACTGCCCGACGTGCCGGTCGACGACCGGGGCTGGCCCGACGCGGTGCTGTCGGTGATCGGCGAGGTCGCCGCGTACGACCACTGGTCCCAGAAGGTCACGCTCGTGGCCAACGCCTTCCTGGCTCCCGATGCCTCGGATGACCAGATCGACGCCGCGTTCGACGACGCCGTCGCCCGCCTGGAGCGCATGGCGGCCGACGGCGCGACGCCGATCGACGAGCCGCTCGTGGAGCCGCCGAGCCGCAGCGACGAGACCGTCCAGGTGCGCTCGTCCATGGCGGGCGGCGCCTACGAGGCAGCGGTCGAGGCCGCGAAGGAGCACATCCTCGCCGGGGACATCTTCCAGGTCGTGCTGGCCCAGCGGTTCGACTTCACGACCTCCGCGGAGCCGCTCGACATCTACCGGACGCTCCGGCAGGTCAACCCCAGCCCGTACATGTTCCTCATGCGGGAGGAGGACCTGACGCTGGTGGGGTGCTCGCCCGAGCCGATGGTCCAGCTGCTCGGCGGCCAGGTGATCTCGCGGCCGATCGCCGGCACCCGCTTCCGCGGCAGCACCGACGAGCACGACCGCAAGCTGGCGGCCGAGCTGCAGGAGCACCCCAAGGAGCGGGCCGAGCACATCATGCTCGTCGACCTGGCCCGCAACGACGTGGGCCGCGTCGTGGAGTTCGGCACCTGCCACGTGGACGAGCTGATGACCCTCGAGCGCTACAGCCACGTCATGCACCTGACGTCGCAGGTGTCGGGCACGCTCGCCGAGGGTCGCACGCCGATCGACGTGCTCCGGGCGACGCTGCCGGCGGGCACGGTCTCCGGGGCGCCCAAGGTCCGGGCCATGGAGATCATCGACGACCTCGAGCCGGTCAAGCGCGGGCCGTACGCCGGCATCGTGGGCTACATCGACTTCTCCGGGAACATCGACACGGCGATCGCCATCCGCACGATGCTCGTCGACCCGCCGGGCCCCGACGGCCGCCGGGCCGCCTGCGTGCAGGCCGGCGCGGGGGTGGTGGCAGACTCGGTCCCGGCCGACGAGGAGCTCGAGACCCGCAACAAGGCCAAGGCGCTGCTGTCCGCGGTGCCGGCCGCCGAGCGGATGACGGCGCAGCGGCGGGCCCAGCGTCCCTCGTCCTGAACACGGGAGCAGTCCGCACATGCCGGTGAGCGAGCAGGGCGATCCGATCGACGCCGTCCGGGCGGCGGAGGGGGTGTCCACCGCGCGCACCGACGTGGCCGCGTTCGAGTACCACCGCGACGTGCTGAGGGTGACCGGTGCGGACGCCGTCTCGTACCTGCAGGGC
>JAEXGP010000297.1 GCA_023450775.1 Actinomycetes bacterium
TCCGGTGCTGTCCGATCGGGTGCTGGCGATTCCGCGTGTCGCCCCGGGCGTGGCCGGGTAGGGGCCCGCCATGGCCGACATCACGTTCCCGTTCCGGTTCCAGACCGCCTTCCGGGCCGCCGCCGCCCCGCTCGGCGTGCAACCGAGCACCTGCCGCGTCGTCCTGGCCGGCGACCAGCTGCTCGCGCGCTTCGGTCCCTGGGTGCTGCACGCGCCGCTCGACGACGTCGTCGGGGCCGAGGTGACCGGCCCGTACGCGTGGCCCAAGGTCATCGGCCCGCCCCACCTGTCCTTGCGCGACCGGGGGTTGACGTTCGCCACGAACGCCGAGCAGGGCGTGTGCATCCGGTTCCGCAGGCCGGTGCGCGGCATCGACCCGTTCGGGCTGCTCCGGCATCCGTCGCTCACGGTCACGGTGGCGGACCCGCCCGCCCTGGCCGAGCTGCTCGACCGCGACGCGCACGGCGGACTGGCCCGGGGTCCCGCCACCGCGGACGAGCTGCTGTCGGAGACCGAGGACGAGCTGTCGTCGCTGACCGCCAAGGAGCTGCGCGAGCGGGCGAAGGAGCGCGGCCTGACCGGCGTGTCGCGCTGGTCCAAGCGCGAGCTGGTCGAGGCGCTCGACCCGCGGGCCGGCAACGGCGGCTGAGGCGAGGCGACGATGACCGTGTTCGGACTCAAGCTGATGTCGGAGCTGCGGGGTCCGGTCACGCTGGTCGACCAGGCGGTCGCGGCGGAGCTCCACGGCTTCGACTTCGTGTCGATCTCGGACCACTTCCACCCGTGGCTGCCCGAGCAGCACCACAGCCCGTTCGCCTGGGCGGTGCTGGGAGCCATCGCGTCCCGGACCTCCACGCTCGAGCTGGCGACGGGCGTGACGTGCCCGATCGTCCGCTACCACCCGGCGATCGTGGCCCAGGCCGCGGCCACCGTGGCCGCCATGTCGAGTCGCCGCTTCACGCTCGCCGTGGGCGCCGGGGAGCGTCTCAACGAGCACGTCACCGGGGCGCGCTTCCCGTCGGTCGACCTCCGCCACGAGATGCTCGAGGAGGCGGTCGACATCATCCGGACGCTGTGGACCGGCGACTGGGTCACCATCCGGGGCCGCCACCTGTCCGTGGAGGACGCCCGCCTGTTCGACCTGCCCGACGAGCCGCCCGACATCGTGGTGGCGGTCAGCGGGCCGGGCTCTCTCGACGTGGCCCGGCGCTGCGGCGCGGACGGCATCGTCGCCACCGAGCCGGAGGCCGCGCTGGTGGACGGCTGGGTCGAGCGCGGCGGCGAGCGGGCCGCAACATGGACCGAGGTGCCCTTCGCCTGGGCGCCGTCCGCCGACGAGGGCCGCGAGCTGGCCCGGAGCCGGTTCCGGTTCGGCGCCGGGGGATGGAAGGTCATGTCCGAGCTGCCGAACCCCGTGAACTTCGACGCGGCGACCAGCCAGGTGCGTCCGGAGGACCTGCTCGACAGCGTCCCGAGCGGGCCGGACCCCGAGCCCTACGTCCGCGCCGTGCGGGCGTACCAGGACGCCGGGTTCGAGCGGATCGCGATCGTGCCCGTCAACGACGACCTCGACGTGCTGCTCGAGTTCTGGGAGCGCGAGGTGCTCCCCGAGGTCGGCTGAGCGCCGGGCGGCCCGCTCGACCTGCGCCGGCGACGGCTCGACCTGCGCCGGCGACGGCTCGGCCTCGTTCAGCTGACGCCGAGCTCGTCCGCGAGTGCGTCGAGCTCGGCCAGCCACACCGCGGCGCTCCCGTCGCTCGGTGCACGCCAGTCGCCCCGGGGTGAGAGCGAGCCGCCGGAGCCGACCTTGGGGCCGTCGGGCAGCGCGGACCGCTTGAACTGGCTCGTCCGGAAGAACCGCACGAGGAACTCTCGCTGCCAGCGCACCAGATCGGCCAGGTCGTATTCGTGGCGGTCCTCCTCGGCGATCGACGTCGGCCATGCACCCCGGGACCGGTCGCTCCACGCGTGGTGCGCCAGGAAGGCGACCTTGGAGGGGCGGTAGCCGAACCGGAGCACGTGGTACAGGTGGAAGTCCTGGAGGTCGTACGGGCCGACCACGTCCTCGCTGCGTTGCTGCGGTCCGGCCTCGGGGTCGTCGCCGGGGGAGCCCGGCACCAGCTCCGGAGAGATGCCGGTGGCCAGGATCGACTCCAGGATCTCGCCGGTCGCAGGCTCGAACGCGTCGCTCTGCGCGACCCAGCGGACCAGGTCCTGCACGAGGGTCTTCGGGACCGACGCGTTCACGCCGTAGTGCGACATCTGGTCGCCCACGCCGTAGGTGCACCACCCGAGCGCCAGCTCCGACAGGTCGCCCGTGCCGACCACGAGGGCGTCGTGGCGGTTGGCGAGCCGGAACAGCAGCGAGGTGCGCGCCCCCGCCTGGACGTTCTCGTAGGTGACGTCGTAGTCCGGCGAGCCGGTGGCGGCCGGGTGTCCCAGGTCCTCGAGCATCTGCTGTGCGGCGGGGCGGATGTCGATGGTGTCGGAGCTCACGCCGAGCGCGTCCATGAGGGCGAGGGCGTTGCCGAGCGTGCGCCGGCTCGTGGCGAAGCCGGGCATCGTCACGCCGAGCACGTTGGTGCGGGGATGGCCGAGCAGGTCCATCGCCCGGGCGGCGACCAGCAGCGCCTGCGTGGAGTCGAGCCCGCCGGACACGCCCACGACGACCTTCTCGATGCCCGTGGCCCGCAGCCGCGTCACCAGCCCGTCGGTCTGGATGGCGTACACCTCGGCGCAGCGGTCGTCGCGGTCGGGGCCGTCGGTGGGCACGAACGGGAATCGCACCACGGTGCGCTCGAGCTCCGAGGCCCGGCCCGGCGCGCCCAGCGTGAAGGGCACCCGGCGCACCCTCCGGGCCGCGCCGTGGTCGGTGGCGGCGTCGGTGTAGCTGGTCGTGCGGATGCGGTCGGCCACGAGCCGGTCCAGGTCGACGTCGCGCACGATCAGCTGCGGCCGGGTCGCGTGGCGCTCGGACTCCGCCAGGATCCCGCCGTTCTCGCAGATCAACGCGTGGCCGTCCCACGCCAGGTCGGTCGTGGACTCGCCGGAGCCCGAGGCCGCGTACACGTAGGCCGAGATCGTCTGGGCCGAGTGGGTACCGCACAGCGACCGCCGGTAGTCGTCCTTGCCGATCGTGATGTTGCTGCCCGACGGGTTGAGGAGCACCGTCGCCCCCGCCATGGCCAGCAGCGTGCTCGGCGGGAGCGGGGCCCAGAGGTCCTCGCAGATCTCCACGCCCACCACCAGGTCCGTCAGGTCGTCCGCGACGAACAGGAGTCCGGGGCCGAAGGGCACCTCGCGGCCGAGCACGACCACCGAGTCCGACGGCGCGTCCCGCGCCGCGCTGAAGTGCCGCTTCTCGTAGAACTCGCGGTAGTTGGGGAGGTACGCCTTGGGCACCACGCCCAGCACGTCCCCGTCGTGCAGCACGGCCGCCACGTTGAACAGCTGGTGCCCGACGCGGAGCGGGAGTCCGACGACCGTGAGGGGGACCAGGCCCGCGGTGGCGGAGCGGATCCGATCGAGCCCGGCGAGCGCCGCCTCCACGTAGGCCTGCTGGTGGAACAGGTCCTGGCTCGAGTAGCCGGTGAGCCCGAGCTCCGGGAAGACGAGCGCGGCCACGTCGCGCTCGTGCGCCCGGCGCAGGAGCTCGATGGTCGCGGCGACGTTGGCGTCGACGTCCGTGACCGCGACGGCGGGCACCGCCGCGGCGACGCGGGCGAACCCGTGCCGGTAGGGCGAGCCGAAGTCGAGGGCCGCCGGGCCGGAGCGGTCCACCCGGCTCAGTCCGTCGACTGGCGCTCCGCGGCGGGGGCGCCCGCGGACTCCTCCCGGAAGCGACGCTCGGCCTCGTCCGTGTCGCCGTCGGTCTCCTCCAGCAACTCGTCCACGAGCTCCTGGTCCTGGTCCACGGCCTGGCCGAACGACTTGTCCTCGTAACCCGGCTGCTCGTACTTGGCGTCGGGGTCGGTCCCGGTCGGGGTGTCGGTCCCGGGCTCGGGCTCTCCGTTCGATGCGGTGTCGTCCATGCGCCGCGCCCTACCCGGGCCCACCGCGGGTCAGTCGGGTGAGGGGCGGTCGGTTGACCGGCGAATGAGGGACCGCCGATCGGGTACGGCCCACCGCGGACTCGCGACCCCACGCGTTCCGACCGAGGAGGACGACATGCGACTGATGAGGAAGATCCGCACCATGACCCTGGTCGCCGGCGCCGGTGCCGCGGCCGCCTACTTCCTGGACCCCGAGAACGGACCGGAGCGCCGCCGGCGGGTCGTCTCGATGGCGGACGAGGCCCGGCGCAACCTCGAGCACGCCCGCGGCGCCACGACGGGCACCGCGCCGGACGGCGAGGAGTCCCACGAGGGCCTGCCGACGACCGGCATGGTCGCTGACGTGCTCGAGGAGGCGGAGGACGGGGCACCCGGCCGGTCGGCGCCCGACGCCCGACTGGCCGAGACGCTCTCGGCGGCACCCGCGCCCGGCTGACGTCGCGTCGGGCTGCGATCGCCGTCGCAGCCCGACGTCACCGGCCGTCCCGTTCGGCCTGCAGCTCGCCCCGGAACCGGACCGCGGTGTCCGACGCCATGTCGGCCACCGGGTCGACGAGCTGCTCCCACGCGACGAACGCACGGCGGCGTGCCGCCCAGCGGTCCACGGCCTTCAGCAGCGCCGGGCCGTGGACCCTGTGCCGGAACAGGCCCAACCGCTCCACGCCGGGACCACGGCCCACCACCAGGCCTTCCACCCGGAGCGCCGCGTCGCCGCCGGGTCCGACCGGGCCGTCCTGGACGATCCGCACGTCGAGCACCACGCCGTGGCGGACACCGTCCGGATCGACCACCGGTCGGTCGATCAGCGCTCCCACCCTCAGCGTCCCGCCGGTCACGTCTCGCCGCCCTGTCCGGCGGCCGGGAGATGGCCGATCACGTGGTCCCGCACCCAGCGCTCGGTCCCCATCGAGGCCAGGCGGTCCCGGGACACCGACAGGTGCACGGCGTGGTCGATGCGACGCACGTCGGCCATGGGGATGCGCGTCGCCCGCTGTCCGGGCGACTCCAGCGCGGACTCCATCCGCTCCCGCCAGGCGCCGAAGCGGCGGTGGCCCATCCGGCCCGCCAGCACGCCGGGCCCGCTCAGGAGGGCGGCGACGTGTGCGTTGCCGTCGCCGTCGACGACGATCTCGACGTCGTCGACCTTGCCGCACATCAGGTCGTCCCGGTCGACGAGCTGGCGGTCGAGCAGCTGGACCGAGATCCGGAGCACGCGCCCGGTCATGCGCCCCCCTTGGTGATGATGATCAGCGGGATCGCGGCGGCGGCGACCACGAGCAGGATCACGAGGTAGATCGACGCGAGCAGGTTGACGAACCGCCCGTTGCAGCGGTCGCCCATGTACTCCGGATCGTTGGCGACGACCAGGATGGGGAGGTAGGTCAGCGGGAGGGCGGCGGCGCTCAGGACGATCGAGTACTCCGTCACCTTGACCGGATCCACGCCGGACAGGGCCACGAGGGCGGCGCCGATGATCGTGAGCAGCACCACCAGGTGGAACCTCGTGGCGTCGGACGGTCGCACGTACTTGCCCCACTGCCAGCCGAAGTACTGCGCCACGCCGTAGCCCGCGGAGAGCGCGGTCTCCAACGCCGCGCCGAAGGTGGCGCCGAAGATGCCGACCAGCGCGACGGCCAGCCCGATCCTGCCGATCGATTCGACCACCGGCAGCGGGACCTGCGTCAGCTGCTCGACCTGGATGCCGGCCGGGAGCAGCACGATCGCGGACGCAGCCATGATGCTGAGCGACAGCAGGCCGCCCAGCGGAAAGCCCACGAGCACGTTCGCCCGCTCGATGGCGAGGTCCCTCGAGGTCCACCGCTCCTCGACGGCGCCCGACGAGAAGAAGAAGACCTCGTACGGCGTCATCGCCGCGCCGAACAGCGCGATCGCGTAGTAGCTGGTCGTCCAGATGCTCTCGTCGTGCGGGATGTGCGGTGCGCTCGTCTGGTGCAGCAGCTCCGACCAGTCGGGACCGATCCGCACCACCGCCACCAGGAAGACCACGAGACCGAGCCCGAGCAGACCGAACACCTGCTCCATCCGCTCGAAGGGCATCCGCCAGATCACCAGCCACACGAGCACCGCGACGAGCGGCACGAGCAGCAGGTAGCTGACGCTGGCGACGAGCGAGATCGCGATGGCCACGCCGGCGAGCTCCGCGATCAGCGTGAGCGCGTTGATGAAGAACGAGGCGCCCAGGTTCAGCGCCGCCGCGCCGGGGCCCAGGCGGTCGCGCACCAGATCGAAGACCGCCCGACCGGTGATGGCGGCGACGCGCCCCGACATCTCCGCGTAGAGCACGATGCCGACGATCCCGACGAGGACGACCCATGCGAGGTTCATGCCGAACCGGGCGCCGACGGCCGCGTTCGCCACGAGGTCGCCCATGTCGACGAACCCCCCGATCGCCGTGAGGATGCCCAGGAAGATGGGCAGCACCTTCTTCACGAGGTGCGCTCCTCCATCGCCTGCAGCTCGGCGACGTCGGCGCGGAGCTCCCGACGGATCCGCGGCAGGTCGTCGGGCTCGCCGCGGCGGATGGCGATGCGCGCGTCGGCGACGTGCATCGCGGCCCGGTCGAGCACCGGCTCGAGCTCGTCGCGAAGCAGGATCGACGCCTCGCCCGGCGGGAGGATGGACCCGAACGTCGAGCTCACGGCGTCGAGGTCGCGCTCGGCATCGCCCGCCGCCACGGACAGGTAGGGACCGAACGCATCGTCGCGGATCGCAGCGCCGGCGAGCAGCTCCACGGTCGCGACCGCGGACGCGGCAGCGCCGGCGGTGCTCGACGCCTTCTCCCGGTAGTCGCCGGCGTCGCGCGTGGGCGAGGTCATGCCCGGGACGCAGGCCGTCGGGATCCACAGTGCCGTGGCGACCGTCGCCAGCACCAGGACCCGTGCGCCGCCCCTGCCGGTCTCGTGCCTCACGCGGATCTGCTACCCCCACGCGCCCTCGGGAGAACCGTGCTTCACCCGCCCCGGCCCGATCGGCGCCTCGGGCACCCTCCGCCGGATGGACGTCACCCGGCCGGGGGTCTGAACCGCAGGTCAGCGGGAACGGATCTGCCGTGAGCAGCGACGACGGAACGAGCCGGGTCGACGACGGCGCCGGGCGGCGGCCCGACGGCGTGAGCGACCAGATCGTCGACGCGTTGGGCCGCGCCTCGGAAGGGCTGGAGTACCTCGAGCGCGCCCGCGGGCACCTGTACTCCGTGCACCAGCTCATCGGCCGCGCCGACTTCCTCTTCGAGGAGGCGGCCGACCTCCTGGCCGACTGCGGCGTGGCCGCGGACGCCGATCGGCTCCGCCGCGACGTCATCGGGCGCAACGTGCTCGACGGACGCTGGACCTTCCAGATCGTCGAGGAGTTCGACGACCTCTACTACGACCCGGTGCGGCGCGAGGTGCGCGGCCTGGAGGAGCGCCACGTGGCAGGGCGCCGGCACGTGTTCGAGTCCGAGCTCAAGGAGCGCCGACGCACCCGTGGTCGTCAGGGCCACGAGCGCCGGCCACCCGACGCCCACAGCGCGGACGTCGACGTCGAGCGCTGAGCCGGAGGTCGTGCCCTGCCCCGTTCGAGGGCGCCGGAACCGAGGTGCTCAGCGGAGGGAGGGGTCCGGGTCGTGGTCGGCGCCGGTCTGGCGGAACGCCGCGGAGCGGTGGACCATCGCCGTCGCCTCGACCCGGTTGCGCACCTTGAGCTTCGAGTACGCCGAGTGCAGGTGCGACTTCACGGTCTCGGTCCCGATGTAGAGCGCCTCGCCGATCTCGGCGTTCGTCCTGCCCTCGGCGGCCAGCACGACCACCTCGCTCTCGCGCATGGACAGACCTTGGGCTCGACCCGGCCAGTCGAGCTCGGGCTCGACCGGAGTCCGACGGTGTCCGACCGCCTCGACGGGCCGGCCGGCGGCGACCTCGAGGATGGCGTCCGCGATCTCGTCGCGGGTCAGCCCCTTGGAGATGAAGCCGGACGCGCCCGCGGCGTCGGCGGCCTCGATCATGTCGGGGAGCAGCTCCATCGTGAACACGGCGACGCGCTCGACGAGCGGGTCCGCGAGCAGCTGCTTCAGCTCCGACTCGAGCGGTTCGGTCCGCCCGAACGTGTCGAACAGCGCGACCTGGACCGGGTCCCGGACCGGCTCGCCGATCACGATGCGGTCCCTCACGAGCAGTCGTGGATCCTGGCGCAGCATCGCCGCGAGGCCGTTGACGACCAGGTCGTAGTCGTTGACGGCGGCGACACTCACCACCGGTTCTCGTGTCGGGGAGGACGGCACGGGGGAGAGAATGTCCGACGGAACCGCCGCGTTCACGTTCTCAGCATCCCCCGATCGGGGGAATTGGGATCGGCGCCGTGGGTGCGGATCAACCGCTTCGCATCGACGCCGACCGTCCTCGCGGACCGGTCAGGGCGCGCTGTTCGGCGCAGGCGAGGGAGTGCCCATGTCGAGCATGCCGCAGAGCTCGAGCACCCGCTCCACCGCCGGGCTCATGCCGTCGATCAGGAACGTCCCGCCGGACTCCTCGTACTCGTTGCGCGCCCGGACGAGGGCCCGGAGCCCCGACGAATCGAGGAAGGTGATGTCGGTCGCGTCCACGATCAGGTCGGTGGCGCCCGCTCCCCGGAGTGCGACCAGACGCTCCTCCAGCTGGGCGGTCGCGGCGAAGTCCAGGTCCCCCGTCACCACCGCTCGACCGGTCATCCGGCCACCGCCGATGTCCAGCACGTCGGTCTCGATCGTGAGGTCCTTCGGATCCACGGATGTCATCTCCTCGAAGTCGAACCGCACACCCAGCGTGCGCGGAGACACCTGCCGTCGCTCACGGCGGCGGCGTGGTGTCGGGTCCTCTACCCGGGGTGACGCAGGTCAGACCCGCAGCACGCCACGTCCCCCCGATCGGGGGAGACCTTCCCCGCAGGTGTTGAGTCCGCCCGCCGCGGGGTAGTCGGGGTGCATGTCGCAGACGCAGACCCTGCCCGCAGCGAGGGGCCCCATGAGCTCCTCGCTCCTCGAGCGCCTCTCGACCGGCCGGGGCCCCGTGGGCGTGCACGTGCCGGACGACGTCCTCTCGGATGACGACGCGCAGCTGTGCCTCCACACCATCTACGAGCTGTCGTACCGCGGCTACCGCAACGTCGATCAGCGCATGGAGCGCGATGAAGAGGTGCTCCGGATGCGCCTCCGCCTCGAGGACGCCACGGAGCAGCAGCTCCGGGACGAAGTCGGTCTGGTGCCCCGCGACCCGGTGGCGCTGCTCCAGCAGCTCGCCGGTCCCGGCGACGGCCCGTCGCTGTCGGGTTACCTCCTGGACCGCGCGGACCTGGGGCTGCTGCGCGAGTTCGCCATCCACCGCTCGGCCTACCAGCTGAAGGAGGCCGATCCGCACAGCTGGGCCCTGCCGCGCCTGGAGGGGCGGGCCAAGGCCGCGCTGGTGGAGATCCAGTCGGACGAGTACGGCCGCGGCGTCCCTGGTGCGGCGCACGCCGAGCTGTGGGCGCTCACCATGGAGGAGCTCGGCCTCGATCCGACCTACGGACGCTACGTCGACGTGCTGCCGGGCTCGACGCTGGCCACCGGCAACTTCCTGAGCCTCCTGGGTCTGCAGCGCCGGCTCACCCCGGCGCTGCTCGGCCACCTGGCCCTGTTCGAGATGACGAGCACGGGTCCGATGGCCCGGTACTCCTCGGCGTTCGAGCGGGTCGGCGTCGGCGAGCGGGGCCGGCGCTTCTTCGACGTCCACGTGGAGGCCGACGCCTACCACGAGGTGCTCGCGCTCACCGACCTCGTCGCCGGCCACGTGGAGGAGCACCCCGACGACGCCCGGGAGATCGGCTTCGGCGCGCTGGCGCTGGACCTGATCGAGCGTCGGTTCGCGGGGCACCTCATGGACTGCTTCGAGCGCGGCACCTCGTCGCTGCGGTCCGCAGGCGACGCTGTGATCGCGGCCTGAACGCGACGCGTCGGGCCGCGCCCCGTGCCGGTACGTCAGCGGCTGCCGTTGAGGGGCTGGTCGACGTCGCCGCTCAACGCGGCGGTCAGACGGGCGATCGCGGCGCGTGCCCCGCGCTCGATCACCGTCTCGGGATCGCCGGGGATGTGCAGCGTCTCGGCCCCGATGTGGCCGTCCACCACCCAGCCGATCACGACCTCACCCGGCGGACGCCCGTCCTGCTCGGTCGGGCCCGCCACGCCGGTCGTGGCGACGGCGGCATCGGCCTCCATCAGGCGAGCGACGCCGACGGCCATGTCCTTGGCGGCGGCCTCCGCGACGACCGGTCCCGGTCGCACGCTCAACACGTCGTGCTTGACCTTGGATTGGTAGCTGACGACGCCGCCGCGGAACCAGTCGGCCGAGCTCTCGACCGACGCCATGGCCTGGCACAGCAGGCCGGCGGTGAACGACTCCGCGCAGGCGAGGGTCCGCCCGTGCAGGCGCTGCGCCGCGAGCTCCGCCAACGCGGTGAGGGACTGATCGACTCCGGCCGCATCCATGTGAGTACCAATTACCCCGCGCGTCCCGCCGCAGTACGTCCGAGTGCCGACCGGATCCAGCGCTAGCTCGCCGGGCGGAGCCGCGGGAGCTCACCGGCGGGGAGCGGCTCGGTGAGCCTGGTCGTGATGCGGTCGCCGAACGCCTGGCGCACGGCGCGCAGGAACGCCACCTCGTCGTCGAGGTCGCCGGCGTTGCGGAGCAGGCGGTCGATCGCGTCACGGTCGCCCCGCACACCGTGGTCGGTCCAGGTCAGGCGCCGGAGCGCGCCGCGGACCTGGACCTCGACCTGCACGCTCGTCATGTCACCGACGTCGTCGCGGTGCGGCCCGCCGGTCATCGTGATCCCGCCGTGTGCTCGTTCGTGTGCATGTGGCCCCTTCGCCGATGCTCGCCCCTCCTGCATCCCTGGCTTCCCGGCCGGGGCGAGCAGCAAACCCCCGGTTCGGGGGATTCGGCCCGGCCTCGCTCCATCGCCGGGGCTGGCGCTCCGGGCAGCGGACGGGCAGGGTCCGCGGGCACATCGGGTCGCGCCGGGTAGGGGAGCCGCATGCTCCGCGTCGGGACCTCGGGCTGGCAGTACCGTGACTGGCGGGACGCGTTCTACGAGGGCGCGCCCACGTCGGCCTGGCTCGGTGCGTACTCGGCGGTCTTCGACACGGTCGAGGTCAACAGCTCCTTCTACCGGTTGCCCGAGCGCGACACCGTGGCGCAGTGGGCGGACGGGACACCCGACTCGTTCTGCTTCGTGCTGAAGGTGAGCCGGTACCTCACGCACGTGCGGCGGCTCCGGGAGCCGGCGGAGCCCATCGACCGCTTCATGGACCGCGCCGAACCGCTGGGACCCAAGCTGGGCGCCGCGCTCCTGCAACTGCCGCCGAACTTCCGCATCGACGTGGACCGGCTGGCCGGCGTGCTCGACCGCTGGCCGGACCACGTGCCCCTCGCGGTCGAGCTGCGTCACCCGAGCTGGTTCGTCGACGAGGTCCACGCGCTGCTGTCCGATCACGGCGCGCCGCTCGTGCGCACCGACCGCGAGGGGCGACCGCAGGAGCCGCCCTGGGTCACCGCCGAGTGGTGCTACGTGCGGCTGCACGAGGGCACGGCTCGGCCCCGGCCCTGCTACGGATCCAGAGCGCTGCGGTCCTGGAGCGACCGCATCGTCGACGGATGGGGTCCCGACGCCGACGGTTTCGTCTTCTTCAACAACGACCCGAACGCCTGCGCGCCGCGTGACGCGCAGCGGTTCCGCCGCCTGGCGCTGACCGGCGGCCTGGTCCGGCGCTGACCTGCGTCCCGCGCTGACCTGCGTCCCGCGTTCGAGCGACGAGGTCGAGGGGCGTGGCCGTCCGCCGGTCAGACCGAGCGGCGGACGGCCACCGGGGCCACCTGGGAGCGGCGGACGAGCAGCGCGCCCATCCCCGCCTCGAGCAGCTGCCGCTTCAGTCGTGGCGAGTCCGCCAGGACCTCGAGGCGCCGCTCGGCCCGGAAGAAGCGCTCCGCCACCGAGCGGAGCGCCTCGACCTCGCACGGCTCGAGGCGTTCGGGACCGAACAGCTCGAGCGTGGTGGTGACCTGGCGCAGCGGCGGGCGCGTGAGCGCCAGCTGCTGCTGCACCGGGGTGTCGAAGCTGCGATCCCGGCTCAGCTCCCGTTCCTGTCGCCGTGATCGCACGGCCGATCGCTACCCGCGCCCAGGGAGGTTGAAACCCCCCGACCAGGGGGTAACGCGATGCCATGTCCGGGCGATGGAGAGCGACTCCGCCGGGACCGGCGCACCATCGCTCAGCAGCCCCGGACGGCGCGGCCGTAGAGGCCGTTGAGCGCTTCGTTGCCCTCCTCGGTGAGGTGCACGGAGTCCGTGGTCAGCGTGCTCGTCGGCGGATCGCCCTGGAGGGTGTCCTCGATCTCCGCGTTCCAGTCGATGATCCCGAGCCGGTCGTCCGACTCCGCCAACTGCTCGAGGGCGTCGTTGTAGCGGCGCGCCGCATCGGTGGAGGTCTGTCCCGTGACGCCGTCGACCATGTGCTCGTTGATGTTCACCAGGTGGATGCAGCGGGCGTCGGGGAACAGGCCGATGAGCGCCCGCAGCGCCGCCATCGACTGCTCGACGGGCGTGCCGGCGCGGACGTCGTTGGTGCCGAGGTTGACGATCAGCTGCGCGGCCTTCGTGGTGGACACGATCTCGGCCGGGGGGATGGCGCCCAGCACCTGGGACCCGAAGTTCCCGCTGACCACCAGCTCGAAGTCGTCGCCCATCTCGGTGCGGAGGGCCTGCTCGTCGAAGGTCACCAGCGAGTCGCCGACGACCGCGACGCGCTCGCCCTGGTTGCGGGAGCACGCAGGGCCCAGGAGCGCCGTGACCAGCACGAGACCCGCGGCGATCGTCGCCGGGCGGTGGAGGAGGGAGCGGCGCACATGCATGCGCGGTCCGTACCCGGTGCCGCGGTGGCGGAGTCGCCGTGCCCGCCGTCATCGCCTGCCCTGTCTGGCGGAGCGACCTGCGGGTAGAGGGCTGCGATCGACCCAGGAGGTGTCCCATGGCCGGACCCGATGTCGCCGGGCGCCGATTCGTGGCGCTCAACTGCACGCTGAAGTCGGGCCCAGAGGCCTCCAGCACCGACGTGCTGCTCGACGCGGTCACCGGGGAGCTGGAGACGTTCGGCTTCACCGGTGAGACGATCCGCGTGGTCGACCGCGGCGTGGCCCACGGCGTCACCGCGGACGAGGGCGACGGTGACGGGTGGCCGGCGATCCGCGAGCAGGTCCTGGCGGCGCAGCTGCTCGTGCTCGGCACGCCGATCTGGCTGGGCCACCCGGCGAGTCCGTGTCAGCAGGTGCTCGAACGGCTCGACGCGTTCCTCGGCGAGACGGACGACCGCGGCCAGATGGCGACCGTCGACCGGGTGGCCCTCGTCGCCGTCGTGGGCAACGAGGACGGCGCGCACCACGTGGGCGCCGAGCTGTTCCAGGGCCTCAACGACGTCGGCTTCACGATCCCGGCGGGCGGCATGACCTACTGGGTCGGCGAGGCCATGGGGTCCACCGATCTCAAGGACCTCGACGCGATCCCCGAATCGACGATGTCCCAGGCCCGCACGATGGCGGCCAACGGTGCCCACCTGGTCTCGCGCTTGAGCGGCGACGGCCGCTACCCGTCGCTCGACTGAGGTCGATCCGGCACGGGAGGATGTCAGCGACGATGTCAGAGGGGCGACGCGGCCTGGAATAGGTTCCAGCGCCGTGACCGTTCCGGAGGGCCGCGAGGCCGGCAAGCTCTACCTGCGGCTCGTAGCGCTGGGCGCCGTGATCGGCGTGCCGGCGGCGCTGGTCGCGGCGCTGTTCCTGGCGCTCGTCCACACCGTGGAGGGCTGGTTGTGGGAGGACCTGCCCGATGCGCTCGGCCACTCCGAGCCGCCGTGGTTCCTGGTGCTCGCGCTGCCGGTCGTCGGCGCCGTGCTCGTGTGGGTCGCCCGGCAGTTCCTGCCGGGCGACGGCGGCCACTCGCCGTTGCAGGGCATCGGCGGCGGCGTCACGCCGTGGCGTCACGGTGCCG
The DNA here is from genome assembly GCA_023450775.1 of Actinomycetes bacterium. Lineage (GTDB taxonomy): Bacteria > Actinomycetota > Acidimicrobiia > Acidimicrobiales > Microtrichaceae > Dermatobacter. The sequence continues at coordinate 14,102 of JAEXGP010000297.1, forward strand.
GCATCGCCCTGGCCGCCATGGGCACGCTCGCGTTCGGGGCGGTCCTCGGCCCGGAGGCACCGCTGATCGCCCTCGGTTCCGTCGTGGGCATGGTCGTGGTGGCCGTCGCCCGGGTGCAGCAGGGCCCGGGTGAGCAGGTGCTGGCCACCGCGGGGTCCTTCTCGGCGGTGTCCGCACTGTTCGGAGGTCCGCTCGTCGCGGGGATCCTGCTCATGGAGGGGGGACTGGCGGCCGGGGCCATGCTGACGGCCGCGCTGGTGCCGGGGCTGGTGGCCGCCGCCGTCGGCTACGTGCTGTTCGTCGGGCTCGGCGACTGGGCCGGGCTCGCGCAGTCGTCGATGTCGGTGCCCGACCTGCCGCTGTACGAGGGGACCCACGTCGTCGACCTGCTGCTGGCGGTCGTGATCGGGCTCGTCGCGGCCGTGCTGATCCTGGTGGTGCGGGAGATCGGCGGCCGGATCCGGGACTGGTCGGAGCACCGCTGGCAGCTGGCGCTCGTCCTCGGCGGTGCCGCCGTCGGGGCGGTCGCCATCGTGGCGTCGTGGTTCGGTGCCGACACCCGGGACGTCCTCTTCTCCGGGCAGTCGGCCGTGCCCCACGAGATCGCCACCACCTCGGTGGACCTCCTGCTCGTCCTGCTGGTCAGCAAGGGCCTGGGCTACGCGATCTGCCTGGGGTGCGGCTTCCGGGGCGGTCCGGTCTTCCCCGCCATCTTCCTGGGCATCGGGCTCGCGTCGATCTGCGTGGACCTCTTCGGCGTGTCGCCGACCTGGGCGGTGGCGGTCGGCGCCGCCTCTGGGATGGCGGCGGGCACGCGCCTGGTGTTCTCGTCCCTGCTGTTCTCGTCGCTCCTGGTGGGCACCGCCGGCCTGGACGCGCTGCCGGCGGCGGTCCTCGCGACCGCGGCGTCGTGGCTGGTGGTCATGGCGTTCGAGCGACGCCGGGGAGAGGGCGGCGACGACGCCGACGCGGGCGGCGCCGCGGCGGCGAGCGGTCCGGCCCCCGCGCCGGCCTGATCACCGGAAGCGGCCGATCAGCCGCCGGTGGGCGCCTGCGACGTCGGTCCGTCGCCCACGCGACGGAACTGCTCGGTGCGGTGGACGAACGACGCAGCCTCCACCCGGTTGCGGACGCCGAGCTTGGCGAACGCGGCCCGGAGGTGCGTCTTGACGGTCTCGGCGCCGATGAACAGTGCGGCGCCGATCTCCGCGTTCGTCAGCCCTTCGGCCGCCCGCACGATCACCTCGCTCTCGCGCAACGACAGGCCCCGGTCCTTGCCCGGCCAGACCAGGTCGCCCGACGGCACCTCGGCGCCGGACGGCTCCGCCCGCACGGTGCCGTCGGTCGCCACCTGGAGGATGGCGTCGGCCAACTCCTTCGCGTCGAGCGCCTTGGAGATGTAGCCGGCGGCGCCGGCGTCGAAGGCCTCGTCGACGGCGTACGGCGGCAGGTCGATGCTGAACAGCACGACGGCGCCGACGAGGGGCTCCTTGCTCAGCTCGACGAGACCGGCGACGCCGGGTTCCGACCGGCCGAACGAGTCGTAGAGGACCACGTCCACGCGCTCGGTGACCGGCTCGCCCAGCAGGAGGCGCTGGCGGACGTCCAGACGCTCGTCGGGACGCAGCATGGCAGCCAGGCCCTCGACGACCAGGTCGTAGTCGTTCGCGACGGCGATGGGGACCGGAGCGCTCGGAGCGGGCGGCGACGCCATCCGCCCAGGTTCGCGGACGCTCCGGCGGCCTGCCAACGACCGGTGAGGCGTGCCGGCGGACGACGGGGCGGCGCGGTCCGGTCCGGCACGCGTCGACGGTGCCCGGCTCGGGTGCGATCATCTCCGGATGGCCGTGCAGCGGGACCAGGCGGGCGCCGCGGTGGAGCTGGCGGGGGTTCGGCGTCGGTTCGACGTGGACCCGCCGGTGGTGGCGCTCGACGGCGTCGACCTCTGCGTCGATCCGGGTTCGTTCACCGCGATCCTGGGCCCGTCCGGCAGCGGCAAGACGACCCTGCTGCGTGTGCTGGCCGGGACCGAGCGGGCGGACGAGGGCGAGGTGCGGGTGGCCGGGATCACGCTCGACGGACCGGGCGTGCACGTCCCGCCCGAGCGACGGCGCGTGGGCCTGGTCCCACAGGAGGGCGCGCTGTTCCCGCACCTGGACGTGGCCGGCAACGTGGCGTTCGGCCTGCACCGCCGCCCCAGGGCAGAGCGGAGCACCCGGGTGCGCGAGCTGCTCGACCTCGTGGACCTCGCCGGTATGGAGCACCGCCGCCCCCATGAGCTGTCGGGCGGACAGCAGCAGCGCGTGGCGCTCGCCCGGGCGCTCGCTCCCGCTCCCGACGTGATCCTGCTGGACGAGCCGTTCAGCGCGCTCGACGCGTCGCTGCGCTCGTCGGTGCGGACCGAGGTGGCCGACCTGCTGCGCTCGACCGGCACCACGGCCGTCCTCGTCACCCATGACCAGGACGAGGCCCTGTCGGTCGCGGACTCGGTGGCGGTGCTGCGCGCCGGACGCATCGTCCAGCACGCGCCGCCGGACGAGGTGTACCGCCGGCCCGCGGACCTGTGGGTGGCCGGCTTCCTGGGCGACGCCGTGCTGCTGGACGGCGAGCTGGCGGGCGCCGAGGTGCGCTGCGTGCTCGGCACGCTGGCGCTGGACGGCGACCGGCCGGCCGGTGCCGACGGCGCGGTCACCGTGTTCCTGCGTCCGGAGCAGGTCTGGCCGGCCGACGCGGCGACCGGGGTCGTGGGCGTGGTCGACCGGACCCGCTTCGCCGGAGCGGACGTGGAGGTGTCGCTCGACGTCGACGGCGTCGCCGTGACGGCCCGCTGGCCCTCGTCGCTCGCGCCGGTGGCGCCGGGGGACCGCATCCACCTGGAGGTGCTCGGCGCACCGGTGCTGTTCGCCGGATCCGACTGACAGCGGTCGCGGACCGCAGTGGCCGGACCGGCGTCGTCGGGACGGAGCGGTCTTCTACGGTGGGGAGCGGCGCGGCGCCGATGAGCACCGATGCAGCGAACGGGGACAAGGGGGCGACGGTGACGGCATCGTCGGAAGGAACGGATACGCCGGCATCGGCGGAACCGCCGCGCCGCAGCGCGTGGCGGGCAGTGCGGCGCCACCCGTGGCGGTCGCTCGCGCTGTCGTTGCTCGTCGTGATCGGTGTCGGCGCGTTCATGAACCGCAGCATCATCAACGCCGCGCTGCTGGCCGACGACGAGGTGGACCTGACGCTGCCGCTGGTCGAACCGCTCACGGCCCGACCCGGTGAGGTCGTCTACCGCATCGACCCGGAGCGCTCGTCCGCCACCGTCGAGGTGACCGAGGAGCTCGTCGGTTCGGACAACGAGGTGGAGCTGGTCACCCACGGCATCGCGGGCGACGTCGGCGTCGGTGGCGCCGCCGGCCCGACGGTCCGTCTGGGTGCGATCGCCGTCAACGTGGAGCAGCTCGAGAGCGACAACTCGCTGCGGGACAAGATGATCCGCCACGAGTTCCTGGAGTCGTCCGAGCACCCCGAGGTGCGCCTGGACGACGCCACGGTGACGCTGCCGGACGGCGCGACCGCCACGTCGGTCGAGGACGCGACGATCGACGGCACGCTGCACGTCAAGGGGGTCGACCGGCCGACCACGTGGAAGGTGGACGCCGAGGTCCACGGTGACACCCTGACCGCGACCGCCACGACGACGATCAAGATGTCGGACTTCGGCGTCGGCCCGATCTCCAAGGCCGGACTCGTCGGCACCGAGGACGACATGGACGTCACCCTCCGGCTGACCGCGGTCGACGGCCGCGGGTTCGAGCCGCCGTCCGTGCTGAGCGCGGCGGTCGAGGAGCGGGTGTCCGCGGAGGACGCCGACGCGCCGTCGTTCCGCACCGACGTCCGCCCGATCCTCGAGCAGCACTGCGCGTCGTGCCATCAGCGCGGCGCCGTCGGCGCCTCCATGTGGAAGCTCGCGAACGCCCGCGACGCGGCCGACGTGGCCGACGGCCTCTCGCTCGTCACGAGGTCGGGCTACATGCCGCCGTGGCCGCCGTCCGACGAGGGCATCCCGCTGCAGCACGCGCGGGGTCTCACCGACGAGCAGATCTCGACGATCGCCGAGTGGGCCCAGGCGGGCGCACCGCTCGACGTCGCCGAGTCGAGCGCCGTGACCGCACCCGCAGAGCCCGAGGTGCCCCTGCCCAGGGCCGACGTGACGCTCGAGCTGCCCGAGCCGTACCAGGGCAGCCCCGCGATCAAGGACGACTACCGCTGCTTCATCCTGGACCCGCACCTCACCGCCCCGACGTTCCTCACCGGATCGAACTTCCAGCCCGACCAGCTGCAGATCGTCCACCACGCGCTCGTGTACCAGCGTCCCGCACGCGCCCTGGCCGACGCGCAGGCACGGGACGCCGCGGATCCGGGTGGCGGTTGGGCGTGCGCCACCGGCATGGGCGGCGACTCCACCGCAGGTGCGCTGGTCGGTGGCTGGGTGCCGGGCCAGCGTCCGCAGGACTTCGGCGACGGCGTCGGGTACCGGCTCGAGGCCGGCGACTTCCTCGTCGTGCAGATCCACTACCACTTCGACGCCGACGCGCCGCCCGACCGCTCGACCATGGCGCTCGAGCTGTCCGACGACCCGTCGCTGATCCCGCTGCACACCTCGCAGCTCATCGGCCCGGTCGAGATCCCGTGCCCGGGCGGCATCACCGCCGGGCTCTGCGACCGGCCCACGGCGCTCGCGGACGTGGCCCAGCGCTTCGGCCCCGGCGCGGCCCTGGTCAGCGACGCGCTGCACCGGATCTGCCGCACGACGCCCGAGGAGCTGGCCGCCACGTCCGACGGCGTCACGGCCACCACCACGTGCGACTACCGGATCCGTGAGGACGGCGACATCGTCGACGTGCTCGGTCACATGCACGAGCTGGGCTCGTCGTACCGGATGACGCTCAACCCCGACACGCCCGACCCGAAGGTGCTGCTCGACATCCCCACGTGGGACTTCGACTGGCAGCTCAACTACCAGCCGGTCGAGCGCGTGACCGTGCGTCGGGGCGACACCATCCGGGTGTCGTGCTCGTGGGACCGCGATCTGCGCTTCGACCCGCAGCCCCGCTACATCGTGTTCGCGGAGGGCACCCAGGACGAGATGTGCTTCTCGACCGTGACCATCCGCCCGGACCGCTGATCGGTGGCGCCGGTCGTGGGCGAGGAGCCCCCCGGCCCGCGTGACCTCCCGCCGGAGCTGCTGCGGCTCCACGACGAGGCCGTGCGCGCCGGCGATCCCACCTACGTGGACCCGGCCACGGGCTACCTGGTCATGACCGCCGAGTCCCTGCGGGACCGCGGGGCGTGCTGCGGCAGCGGCTGCCGCCACTGCCCCTACTCCTGAAGCTCGAGCCGCCCGACCTGCGCTGAGGTCGAGCCCGGACGTCCGCCCGGGGAGCGGGTGGCCGGGGCAGCATGCTGACGTGAACGGCGACGCCCGACATCTCGTCCGAACTCCCGACGGGGGCAACCCGAAGGTGTACATCCACGAGCTGATCGACGTGATCGGCCACGGACGCGGTCGGTACATGCAGCACATGACCGCCAACTGGTGCCCGGTCGCCAGGGAGGAGCGGGACCAGCTGTGCCTCGGCGTGTGGGCCACGCTGGGCTCGACGGGCGCCTGGCCGCAGGTCGTCAACATGTGGGAGCTCGACGGCTGGGACGGGCTGGCGGCGAACTTCGCGCACGAGACGGCCGGTGGACGCGACCAGGACCCGTCGCTCGCCGAGTGGTGGGCGGTCGCGGCGTCGCTGCGACGCGGCGGCTTCGACCGCATCGTGGTGCCGACGCCGTGGACGCGCTCGGTCGACGAGCTGTGCGCCGACGGCGTGCGCGGCGAGGTCTACGCGCACGAGCTGTACTCGGTCGCTCCCGGCGCCTCCGGCGACCTGCTCGACGCGGTGGGCGACCGGGGCCGGGCCGACGTCGAGGCGCTCGGTGCGACGGCGGTCGGAGCGTACGAGGTCGCCATGGGCGACCGCTCCGAGGCGATCGTCATCTGGGCCATCCCCGACTGGACCGCGTGGGCGACGTTCGAGCGGGCGTGGGAGCCCGGTGGCGCGCTCGAGGGCTGGTCGCGCACGCTGCGGGAGCTGGGCGCCCGGTGGCGGCGGCAGCTGATGGTCGACGCCCCGCTCTCGCCGCTGCGCACGGGCCGCCAGCCGCAGGAGTCCGACCGCCGACCGCTCGACGAACTGTGACCGCCGGCGTGGCGCGCACGGTCGTCTACGGCGCGCCGCTGCCGGACACGGCCCCCGGCACGACCGTCGTGGAGGTCCCGGTCGAGGTG
>JAEXGP010000304.1 GCA_023450775.1 Actinomycetes bacterium
CAACTGGGCCGGGAACCAGTCGTGTCGGGCCGAGGTGCTGCACCCCACGACCGAGCCCGAGCTGTGCCGGATCGTCGCCGACGCGGCGGCCGCCGGCCGGACGGTCCGGGCGTTCGGTGCGGGCCACAGCTTCACCGACGTCGCGCTGAGCGACGCGGTGCTGGTGGACCTGTCGGGCTACGACCGGGTGCTCGGCGTGGACCGCGAGGCCGGCACGGTGACGGTGCAGTCGGGTGCGCGGCTCCACGACCTGTCGCGAGCCATGTGGCCCCGCGGGCTGGCGTTCACGAACCTGGGCGACATCGACGTGCAGACGGTCGCCGGTGCGACCGCCACGGCCACGCACGGCACGGGCATGTGCTTCGGCAACATCTCGACCGCGGTCGTCGGGCTCCGGATCGTCGACGGGATGGGCGCCGTCCACGAGGTGGACGCCGCGACCGATCCGGCGCTGTTCGCCGCGGCCCGCGCCTCGGTCGGCGCTTTCGGACTGGTGTCCACGATGACGCTCCAGATGGAGCCGGCGTTCCACCTCCACGCGGTCCACGAGCCCCGTCGGGTGGACGAGGTGCTCGAGCGCTTCGGCGAGCTGGTGCGCGACAACGACCACTTCGAGTTCTTCTGGGTGCCGGGGACGGGGTGGTCGATCACCAAGCGCCACCGTCGCAACCACGAGCCGGTGGCGCCCCGGTCGCGCCGCGACGAGCTGCTCCAGGAGGAGCTGTACGACAACGTGCTGTTCGGCCTGGCCAACCGCATCGGCCGGTGGCGGCCCGCGCTCGGCCGGGAGGTCGCCAAGCGCATCCCGTCGCCCGGACGCGTCGAGTTCAACGACCGCTCGTACCGCGTGTTCGCCTCACCTCGGCGGGTGCGGTTCGTGGAGATGGAGTACGCGGTCCCCGTCGAGGCCACCGTCGAGGCCGTGCAGCGGGTGCGGGCCCACGTCGGGTCGCTCGGCTACCCGGTGTCGTTCCCGGTCGAGGTCCGGGTGAGCCGGGGCGACGACATCACGCTGTCCACGGCGTCGGGGCGCGACACCGGCTGGATCGCGGTGCACATGTACCGCGGGCTGGCGTACGAGGAGTACTTCCGCGGCGTCGAGTCGATCATGCGGGACCTGGACGGCCGGCCTCACTGGGGCAAGCTGCACTGGCGCACCGCCGAGGACCTGGCGCCGGCGTACCCGGGGTGGGACTCGTTCCAGGAGCTGCGGGCCCGGATGGACCCGCTCGGCGTGTTCCAGAACGCGGCGATGACCCGCGTGCTCGGCCCCCTCGGCGGCTGACCCGCCCCGCCCGCCGAACCTGTACGTGGGCGGCCACATGGCGGTCCGTGGCGTACAAGATCGACGGGCGCCGCCGAACTTGTACCTGGGCGGCCACATGGCGGTCCGTGGCGTACAAGATCGACGGAGGGTCAGCTCGGGCTCCGGGACCGTCACACCAGGGGCCACGGGATGCGGCGGCCGGTGGGGTCGTGCGGGAACCGCCCACCCGCCAGGACCGCGCCGGCGCGGTCGCGCAGCGCGTCTCGCTCGGACCGGTCGAGCAGGTCGGCCAGCTCGCGGGGGAGCGGCTCGCCGAGCATCCGGTCGAGCGCCCGCAGCACGTCGTCGGGCACCGGCTCGCCGGCGTAGTCCCAGATGACCGTCCGGACCTTGAACTCGGTGTGGAAGGTGAGGCCGTTGTCGATCGCCCAGAGACGGTCGTCCTCGTCGATCAGGCAGTGGCCGCCCTTGCGGTCCGCCGAGTTGGCGACCAGGTCGAACGCACACAGCCGCCGCAGCGCGGGCACGACGTCGTCCCGCTCCCGGATGGTGAAGAAGTGCTCGGCGAAGCGCGCGGGCACGAACGCCTGGAGCGAGCCGACGCCGAGCGGGGCGTCGTCGCGCTGCACGGTGGTGGGCACGAGGTCCAGCCCGAGGTGGTCCGACAGGAGCGACGTGGCCACCTCGCGCTTCCAGAGCCCGCCGGGGAAGTCCCACAGCGGACGCTCGCCGCGCTCCGGCTTGTAGATGGCCGGCAGGTGATCGGCCCCGCAGGTGACCTGGACCAGGAAGGTGCCGTTGCTCGACCACGGCATGGCGCCCAGCACCTCGACCTCGCCGTGGCGCAGCACGTCGGCGGTTCGCTCGTCGTCGGGCCCGACGGTCGCGTCGTAGGTGAACGGGACCGGTGCGGACTGCTCGTCGTCTTCGTCGTCGACGTCCTCGTCGTCGGGCGCCTCGACCCACTCGACCGAGACCCACTCGTCCTCGTCCCAGCGGTCGTCGTCGGTCACGCCGTCAGTTCCAGCGCGGGCACGCGTGCCCCTCGGGGCCGATCGGTCGACCGCACAGCTGGCAGGGCGGTCGACCGGCGCGCACGAGCTCCATGGCGGCCTCGGCGAACGCGACCGCCTGCCCGAGCTGCAGCGTGAAGTGCGCTTCGGCGCCCTCGGGCTCGGTCTCGAGCAGCTCGTCGATCGTGTCCTCGTCGAACTCGTCGTACAGGTCGGTCTCGTCGGGGACGAGCTCCTCGGCGGTGACGAAGATGAGACCGGCGTCCTCGTCGACGCCCACCGACAGCGACCCGATCACCCACTCGGGGGTGACCGGTTCGATCAGTCCGGCGATGTCGCGCTCGGCGTCGGTCGTGCCCATGGCCTGCGCGAGCTGGCCGAGGTACTGGCCCAGCATGCCGACCTGCTCCTTCTCGAGCCGGAACGACACCACCTCGTTGCCACGGCGCGCCTGCAGGTAGAAGATCCGTTGCCCGGGCTCGCCGACGGTGCCGGGCACCAGGGCGTCGAGCTGGTCGAACTCGAAGGACCGGCCGGTCATGACGGTGCCAGGGTCGACAGGTCGTCGCCGGTGGAGTTCACGGCCAGGACGATGGGGCCGCCCCCGCCCGGCGTGCCGCTCGGGATGGCCAACGGCGTGATCGAGCACGGTGAGATGACGATCCGCTGGAACAGGTCCAGGTGCACGCCGGTCGCCATGGCGACGGCTGCCTTGATGGGGTCCGCGTGCGACACGGCCACGACGGTGCCGCCGGGGTGCAGCGCCACGAGGCGCTCGAGCTCGTCCCAGATCCGCCGTTGCATGTCCAGGAACGACTCGCCGCCGGGGAACCGGAACGTGGACGGCGACGACTGCACCTGCCGCCACTCGGGCAGCTTGCGCAGCTTCGCAAGCTCCGCGCCGGTCCACTCGCCGAAGTCGCACTCGAGCAGGCCCTTGGCGGTGCGGACGCGGTGCCCGACGGCCCGGGCGATCGGCGCCGCCGTCTCCTTCGTCCGCTCGAGCGGCGACGCGTACACGGCGTCGACCTTCAGTCCGGCGATCCGGTCCGCCGCCCGCTGCGCCTGCTCCTGACCGCGCTCCGCCAGGTGCAGTCCGGGTGCCCGTCCCGGCAGGACCTTGCCGGTGGTGGCGGTCTGGCCGTGGCGCACCAGGAGCACGGTGGTGGCCTTCGGCGTGCTGCGGTCCGCGGCGGTTCGGCGGCTCTTCGTCGAACGGGGAGACATCTGGGTGGATCCTATGCTCGGCCCGTGGACGCACTGCAGGCGCTCGCCGCCGAGATCGCAGAGTGCCGACGGTGCCCCCGGTTGGTCGAATGGCGTGAGCAGGTGGCGCGGGAGAAGCGCGCCGCCTTCCGTGACCAGGAGTACTGGGGTCGCCCGGTGCCGGGCTTCGGCGACCCCGCGGCGCGGGTGCTGGTGGTCGGGCTCGCGCCGGCCGCGCACGGAGCCAACCGGACGGGCCGGATGTTCACCGGGGACCGCTCCGGCGACTGGCTGTACCGGGCGATGTACCGGGCCGGCTTCGCCAACCAGCCGACCTCGGTGTCGATCGACGACGGTCTCGAGCTCACCGGTGCGTTCGTGACCGCGCCGGTGCGCTGCGCGCCGCCGGCCAACAAGCCGACGACCGCGGAGCGCGACGCCTGCCGGCCGTGGTTCGACGCCGAGGTGGCGCTGCTGCCCGACGTGCGCGTGGTCGTGGCGCTGGGCGGGTTCGGGTTCGCCGAGGCGCTGCACCTGTTCGGGTGGGGACCCGAGCACGGTCCCCGGCCGAAGTTCGGCCACGGCGTGGAGGTGGAGCTGCCCGACGGCCGGATCCTCGTCGGCTGCTACCACGTGAGCCAGCAGAACACGTTCACGGGCCGCCTGACCGAGGAGATGCTCGACGCCGTGTTCGAACGGGCCCGCGACCTCGCCGCGGCCTGATCTCGCCGGGGCTGATGTCCCGGGGCCTGATCGCCCCGGGACCGATGTCGCCGGCTCCAATTCGGCCGGGTGGGCCGTACGGCCCATGTCGCCGGGCCATCCGGCTCCTAGTGCGCCGATTGGGCCGTACGACTCTCGGCTCGGGCGCCCGGAACGCCGAAGATCTGGGCATGACCGGGACACCCACCATCACTCCGGAGCTGGTTCCCTTCCCCGAGGCGCCGGTTGCCGTCGCGGTGGGTGCGAGCACGCCGTCGTGGCTCGACGCCCACTTCGTCGAGGTCACCCAGCTGCCCCGGGGCCGCAAGGGCCTGTGGGGTGCGCTCGCCCGACAGACCGCTCGCGGCGGTTCGCCGCAGCTGGCCGAGTGGATGCCACCGAGCACGGCGGACCTCCGCTCGGTCGTGGGTTCGATGTTCGACATCGACCCGCTGGCGTCGATCGACCTCACCGCCGCCTGACGGCACCACCACCTGATCGGGCCGCCGACCGCGGCGCCTGACCGCCGCACCGGGAACTCGCCCGCACGACGCACCGACCCGCCGGGGCCGAGGTGGGTCGCCGCCACCTCCTTGACTACGGTGGTCGGGCCCTCACCTCGAGTCCCTGGAGTCCCTGTGCGTTCCCGGCCCCTCCGTTCGATCCTGCTCGGCCTCGCCCTCGCGGCGCTGCTGGCCCTGTCCGCGTGCGGCGGTCAGCGCCAGGCCGAGGTCTACAGCGAGGACTACGAGAAGAACTTCATGTTCGGCTGCCACGAGCAGCGCGAGGTCCCCGAGGACGACCCGGACGACCCCGCCGCCGGCCCGCAGTCGCCCGAGGACTACTGCAAGTGCGTCTACGACGCCATGGTCAAGAAGATCCCCAAGGAAGAGGCGCAGAAGTTCGAGGAGCAGCAGGCCGAGGAGGACGCGGGCGAGATCCAGGTCCCCAAGGCGCTGCAGTCGATCTTCGACGCCTGCGACAAGGAAGCCTGAGCTCGCCGGTCCTGGGTCGACGGCCTGACGGAACGGCGTTCCAGGACCCGGCGGTCCCGGAGCGGCTCAGGCCGAGGCCTTGGCCTTGACCTTCGGGTCGGGCAGCCCGACCCGCACGCTGGCCTCTGCGGTGGTCGGCCACCGGGAGCGGGACTTCTCGGCCAGCTTGCGCATGAGGGCGATCGCCCCGGGGTCCGAGTCGCCGGGCTTCGCCTCGATCACGCCGGCGGCGATCATGCGGGAGATGATCTCCCGTCCCAGCTCGGTGCGGACGATCGTGAGCGTCCAGTTGGCGTTCTCGCCGATGCCGCCGCACGAGATGTCCGCGTGCTCGGCCGCGAAGTCGGGGCAGTGGTTGCAGCCCTCCCGCGTCCAGGCGTGGCACTCCTTGAGGTTGATCTCGTGGTAGGCGCCGTCGTCCATCCAGATCTGGAAGACGCCCTTGATGTTCATCTTGACCATGTGCTCCTTGGCCAGGCCGTACTTGGCCCAGAAGAGCTCCTCGAAGATGGCGTCGTCGAAGGTCTTGGAGCAGAGCAGGCCCAGGTTGAACACGATCGGCTTGGAGATCTTGCCGGCCTTGCGTGACCACATGACCGGCGGCACCGAGCTCTGGCAGCTCATCCCGACCAGCGCCAGCCGCGAATGGCCGGCCTCGAGCGCCTCGTCGATGGCGAGCGTGTTGGCCGAGTAGGTGTAGCGGCTGCCCGCGGCGGCCAGGATCTCCTCCTTGGTGGCCGCGACGCCCGGGACCGCCTTCCACGACCCGGCCTGCCCGCCCTCCAGGTAGGACACGAGCGCGGCGTCGATGTAGTCGTGCTCCATGGCCCACAGCAGGATGGCCGACACCAGCCCGCCGTCCTGGCCGGTCTCGTTGACGTGGTCGTCGCTGGCCCGCGTCAGCAGGATGTCGTCGTAGATGCCCGCCACCTCGTCGGGCTGGCGGAGCCGTCCGAACAGGTGGTCGTCGGCCTGGCCCTCCCAGAGCCGGAACCGCGGGCACGCCCGGGTGCACGTGGTGCAGCCCTTCTGGCCGTGGATGCAGTCGTCGGGGCCGAGCTCGTCCTCCAGGTGGAACGGCTTGTAGCCGCCGGAGGCGTGGTCGTAGCCGATCACGTCGTGCGGGCAGGAGATCACGCAGCCCGCGCAGCCGGTGCAGAGCTCGGTGTCGATGACCTCGGCCTTGAGCTCCTTCCACTGGTTGGTCCAGCGCACCGACGCGGTCTCGGCGAGCCGGTCCTCCAGCGTCACCGCGCTCGCCGCCGCCCCCACCGCTGCATCGCCGTCAGACATGCGGCGGAATCTACCCGCATGCACCCGTGGACCTGCATGCCGATCTCCGGGCGCGCGATCCCGGCACGGTCAGGTGCGACGGCTCGCGTCCGGTGGCTCGGACCCGGCGCGTCAGGCCCGCCGGGTGAACGTGAGGTGGGTGACGCCCGAGGGCGTGGACACGCTCTCCACGTCGAAGCGCTCGTCCATGCCCTCGAGCCCGTCCCACAGGCGCTCCCCGCGGCCGAGGAGGATCGGGACCTGCACGACGTGGAGCCGGTCGACCAGGTCCGCAGCCAGGAAGTCGCGGACGGACGACGGTCCGCCGCCCAGGCGCACGTCCAGCCCGCCGGCGGCCTCTCGTGCCAGTTCGAGCGCCTCGACCGGCGTGGCGTCGACGAAGTGGAACGTCGTGCCGCCCTCCATCTCGATCGGTGGGCGCACGTGGTGGGTCAGCACGAACACCGGCGTGTGGAACGGCGGGTCGGCTCCCCACCAGCCCCGCCACTCGTCGTCGGTGCCGACGTCGGTCCACGGGCCTCGGTGGGGCGAGAACTTGTTGCGGCCCATGATCTCGGCGCCGACGCCGTGCTCGTGGCGACGAGCCATCGCGTCGTCGACGCCGGTGCCGCCGCCGGGCTCGCCCATCATCTCCCGGCCGAAACGGGTGGCGAACATCCACTCGTGCAGACGGTGTCCGGCGTGGCCGAACGGCTCCTCCAGCGTCTGGCCCTCGCCGGTGCCGAAGCCATCCAGCGAGATCGAGAAGTTGTCGACCCTGACCTGTCCCATGTCGCCTCCTGGATGTCGGGCGCAGCCCGTCGCCCCGCGTGCCCCTCGGTCGGAGCGGACTCACGATCTCGACGTCGCGGCGCCGACATCCTCATCGGCCGCGCCGGAGGCGCATGACGGCACCGCCGGAGGCGCACGACGACACCGCCCGAGGCGCACGACGACACCGCCGGAGGCGCACGACGACACCGCCGGAGGCGCACGACCGCCGGCCCCGGCTGGCGCTCCTTGACCGCCGGGTCAAGACTGTCGGCATGGATCTGACGTACCCGCCCGAGGCCGAGGAGTTCCGCACGGAGATCCGTGCCTGGCTGCAGGAGAACCTCCCCGACGGCTGGTTCGACGAGGGGTTCGAGATGACCCCCGAGGAGAAGAAGGCCTTCAACGAGGAGTGGACCAAGAAGCTCTTCGAGGGCGGCTGGATCTGCGCCACCTGGCCCGAGGAGTACGGCGGCAAGGGTCTGACGACCATGCAGGGCGTGGTGCTGGCCGAGGAGTTCGCGCGGGCCAAGGCCCCCATGCGCGCCGACTTCTTCGGCGACACCCTCGTCGGTCCCACGATCCTCATGAACGGCACCGAGGAGCAGAAGAAGTACTTCCTGCCCAAGATCCTCGACGGCTCCATGCGCTGGTGCCAGGGGTTCTCGGAGCCGGACTCGGGCTCCGACCTGGCGTCGCTCAAGACGACCGCCGTGCAGGACGGCGACGAGTGGGTGATCAACGGCCAGAAGGTGTGGACCACCCAGGCCCAGTTCGCCGACTACTGCTTCGTGCTCGCCCGGACCGATCCCGACGTCAAGAAGCAGGCCGGCATCTCGTACCTGCTGGTGCCGATGGACCAGCCCGGCATCGAGGTGCGCGGGATCGTCCAGCCCGACGGCACCGCCGAGTTCAACGAGGTGTTCTTCTCCGACGCCCGCTGCCCGATCGACAACGTCGTCGGCGGCGTGAACAACGGCTGGAAGGTGGCCAACGACACGCTGGGCTTCGAGCGCGGCATGTCGGCGACCACGGGCTACCGGCGCTTCGCCGAGGAGTACCGCCTGATGGTCGAGAAGGCGCAGGAGAACGGCAAGATCGACGACCCGCTGATCCGCCAGCGGCTCATGGAGTACTACTCGAAGATCCAGATCATGCGGATCAACGGCCTGCGCTCGCTGACCGCCACGGTGAGCGGCAAGCGCGACATGGGCGTGGCGGTGCTGGGAGCGACCAACAAGATGTTCTGGTCCGAGACCCACAAGGCGGCCATGGAGCTGGCGCTCGACATCTGGGGCAACGAGGCGCTGCTGTCGACCGCGGGCCCCGAGGCCTCGTCGTGGCCGGCGACCATGCGGGCCGAGGGTCGGGAGACGTACCCGGTCAGCCCGATGATGTCGGCGTTCTTCTTCTCCCGCTCCGAGACGATCTGGGGCGGCACGTCCCAGATCCAGCGCAACATCGTCGGCGAAAAGGTCCTGGGGCTGCCGAGGGAGCCCAAGCCCGCCGGCGCGAAGTAGAAGCACTCGGCAGCCGCCGTCTCCGGGGCGGTCGGGCGGGGTCGGAGGACGTGTCTTGGGGCTGCCGAGGGAGCCCAAGCCCGCCGGCGCCAAGTGGCAGCGAACGCGCGATCTCAGGCGGGTGGCGGCGCCGTGACCTGAGGGTCGGCTCGGCGCTGCCACGGAACCGTTCGGTGCCCCGACTACCGTCGTGGGCCGGACGGCGGCGAGGTAGTGCGAGCGCGCCGCGGTCCGAGTCCCCCCGTGAACGAGCCGCCCTCACCTCCGTCCGAACGCCGTCCCGTCAGCACCGACGGTGCGCCGCGCGTCGTGCGCCGTCAGCGGTCGAGCGCACCTCCGCCGCCCGGTCGTCGCTGGCCCAAGCGGCTGCTGCTCGGCGTGCTCGCCGTCGTCGGCGTGCTCGCGCTCGTGGCCGGGGCCGGCGCGGCATGGGGACTGTGGACGTTCAACCAGCTGGGCCGCGAGGACCTCGACCTGGCCACCGCGAAGGACGACGAGCCGCGGAACTTCCTGGTGATCGGCTCGGACTCGCGGGAAGGGGTGGAGAAGGGGAGCGAGGGCTCCGGCGTGATGCTCGGCAAGGGCAAGCCCGAGGGGCAGCGCTCCGACAGCATCGCGATCATGCGCATCGACCCCGGCGAGGAGCGCATCGACATGCTGTCGATCCCGCGCGACCTGTGGGTCCCGATCGCCGGCACCGGCGAGGAGCAGCGCATCAACACGGCGTACGCGCACTCGACGCAGACGCTGGTCGACACGATCCAGCAGGATCTCGGCATCCCGATCAACCACTACCTCGAGGTCGACCTCGCCGGCTTCCAGAACCTGGTGAACGCGATCGGCGGCGTGCCGATGTACTTCCCGAACGCGGTGCGCGACAAGAACTCCGGCCTGATGATCAAGACCAAGGGCTGCGCCGTGCTGGACGGCTACATGGGCCTGGCGTTCGCCCGCTCCCGCCATCTGGAGTGGAGCGACGGGCTGAAGTGGCACACCGATCCGACCGGCGACCTCGGGCGCATGACGCGACAGCAGTTGCTGGTCCGGGCGGCGCTCGGTCAGGTGAGGGAGCTCGGGCTCGACGACATCGGGTCGCTCAAGGGCATCGTGGAGGCCGGCGTCGACAGCGTCACGCTCGACAGCAACATGGGCACCGGCGACATCATCGAGCTCGCTCAGCGCTTCAGCGACTTCGACCCGTCGCAGCTGCAGACCCACAGCCTGCCGGTGACGGGGCACCGGACCGACGGCGGTGCGTCGGTTGTGCTCCTCGACCAGCCGCAGGCCCAGCCGGTGCTCGACATCTTCCGCGGCACCTCGTCCACCGCGGCGACCACCACCACGGTGCCGCCGCCGTCCGCGGGCGACATCACGGTCGACGTGTTCAACGCCACCCCCCGCCAGGGCGAGGCCCGGCGAGTGAGCTACGTCCTCACCGACGGCGGCTTCGGGACCGGGACGGTCGACTCCGCGCCCGAACCCGCCGAGAAGACCGTGGTCCGCTACGCCAAGGGCGGCAAGGCGATGGCCGAGCTGGTGGCCAGGTGGTTGGGACCCGAGCCCAAGCTCCAGGAGGACGGGGACCTGGCGCCCGGTCGGGTGACCGTGACGATCGGCGACGACTTCAAGAGCGTGTCGGAGCCCGCCGGCGTCACGACCGTGCCGCCGCCGGTCGACACCGGCGACTCCTCGACGGCGCCGCCGACCGAGGCGACCACGACGACGACCGAGCCCGGATGGACGCCGGGCGCGGCGCCCGACGGCGTGTCCTGCGGCTGAGCGGGGCAGGGGCTCGACGCGGGCTCCACCGGAAATGGGAATCATCCTCAGAACGGGGATAGGCTCGAGCGCGTGAAGCGCCGATCCTTCCGACTGCTCGTGCCGGTCCTCCTGTGCGCCGGCGCGCTGGTCGCGTGCGGCGACGACACCCCGGTGGACGAGCCGGCCCGGGGCGACTGCCCCGTCGGGCCCGTCCAGGTCGTCGTGTCGGTGGACCAGTGGGGCGACGTGGTCCGCGAGCTCGCGGGGGACTGCGCCGAGGTGACGACGATCGTGGACGGCGCGGCCGGCGACCCGCACGAGTTCGAGCCGACCCCGGCCGACCTGGCGGCGTTCGACGGTGCCGACGTCGTCGTGGTGAACGGCCTCGGCTACGACACATGGGCGACCGACGCGGTCGAGTCGTCCTCGGGCGACGCCCTGGTCGTGGACGCCGGCGAGATCGCCGGCAGCGCCGCGGGCGACAACCCCCACGTCTGGTACGACCCGGCGGTCGTCAAGGAGACCGCCGTCGCGGTGACCCAGGCGCTGCAGCAGGTGTCCAAGTCGCAGGCCGAGGAGTACTACACCGACCGCTTCCAGCGCTGGGAGCAGTCGCTCGTGCCGTACGACGCCGCCATCGAGCGGATCCGGGCCGGTGCTGCCGGGCGCCCCTACGCCGCGACCGAGTCCGTGTTCGATCCGATGGCCGCTGCGCTCGGACTGACCGACGTCACGCCGCCGGGCTACCGCGACGCCGCCGCCAACGAGTCCGAGCCCGCACCCGCGGACGTCGACGGCTTCGAGTCCGCGCTGCGCGAGGGCGCTGCGGACGTGCTCATCGAGAACACCCAGACCGTGGGCCCGCTGCCCGAGCAGCTCACCGAGGTGGCCCGCGGCGCGGGCGTGCCGGTGGTGCCGGTCACCGAGACGGTGCCGGCCGGCGCCGGCTCGTTCGTGCAGTGGCAGGTCTCGCAGCTCGACGCGCTGGCCGCGGCCCTGGGCCTGTGATCGAACCGGCGACCACCGCCCCGACGCCGGTGGTGTCGCTGCGCGACGTCGAGGTGCGTCGCGGCGACCGGACCATCTGGTCCCGCGGCACCTTCGACATCGCGGGCGGGTCGGTGGTCGGCGTGATCGGACCGAACGGGTCCGGGAAGTCCACGCTGCTGCAGGTCCTCCTGGGGCTGCTCACGCCCACGACCGGGACCGTCGAGGTCCTGGGTGGCCCGCCACGGCGCGGCGACCGGCGGATCGGCTACGTGCCCCAGGACGACGCGGCCCAGATCGCCGAGGCCGTGCGCTGCCGCGACCTGGTCGCGCTCGGCCTCACCGGGCACCGCTACGGCCTCGGGCTGTCCCGTCAGGCGCGTCGGGCGCGCGACGAACGGGTCGGGGCGGCGCTCGCTGACGTGGACGCGCAGGACTTCGCCGGGCGTCGGATGTCGCAGGTCTCCGGAGGGCAGCGTCAGCGCGTCGCCCTGGCGCAGGCGCTCGTCGACCGGCCGGAGCTCCTGTTGCTCGACGAGCCGCTCGCCAACCTGGACGTCAGGAACCAGCACGAGGCGGTGCGGCTCATCGACCGGGTGACCACGCGCCGGGCCGAGGCGGGGGAGCAGGTGACCACGCTGGTCGTCACCCACGACATCAACCCGCTGCTGTCGGTGCTGACCGGGGCGGTCTACCTGCTGGACGGCCATCCCCACTACGCCGACATCGGTGACGTGGTGGACGAGGAGCTGCTGAGCCACCTGTACGGCACGTCGGTGAAGGTCGTGCGCACCGCGCAGGGCGACCTGTTCACCCGGAGCGCGTGAGGCGCTCGGCCGTGCTGCACCTGCTCGCGGATGTCGGCTACCAGTCCGACTGGACCTCCGTGATGTCCGCGTCGTTCATGCGTCACGCGCTGATCGCCGGCACCCTCGTCGCGCTGGCGGCCGGACCGATCGGCTACTTCGTGGTCGTCCGCCGGGACTCGTTCGCCGCGCACGCACTCGCCCACATCGGCTTCCCGGGCGCCACGGCGGCCGTCCTGGTCGGCGTGCCGGTGACCGCCGGCCTCGCGGTGTTCTGCACCGGCGGCGGCATCGCCATCGGCCTGCTCGGCCGCCGCACGGTGGACCGGGAGACGGCGACCGGCACGATCCTGGCCGCGTCGACCGCCCTGGGTGTCCTGTTCGCGTCGCTGGCGAGCGAGAGCGCCGGCAGCGTGACCAGCGTGCTGTTCGGCAACCTGCTGGCGGTCACGCCCGATCAGCTGCGGACGTTCGGGTTCATGGCCGCCGGGGTGCTGCTCGTGCTGACCGCCATCGCCCGCCCGCTGCTGTTCGCCTCGATCGACCCCGAGGTCGCCGAGGCCAAGGGCGTGGCGACGGGCACGCTGGGCCTGGTGTTCATGGTCCTGCTCGCCGCCGTCACCACGATGGCGGTGCAGGTGGTCGGCACGCTGCTGCTGTTCGCGCTCGTCATCACGCCCGCCGCGACCGCCCTGGCGATCACGGCCCGACCGTTCCTGGCGGTCGGGCTCAGCGCCGGCGCCGCGCTGCTCAGCGTGTGGGTGGGCCTGGTGCTGTCGGCGATGTTCAACCTGCCGCCCAGCTTCCCGGTGGTCGCGCTGGCGTTCACGGGTTGGCTGGTCACCACGCTGGTGACCCGCCGGCGTCGCCGGCGTGAGTGAGTTCCCTCGGCAGGATCCGAACCTGCCCCCACGGTTCCGGAGGTCGTCGGCCGCCCTGCAGTCGCCCGACGTGAGCCTGCGGTCGTCGGACGCTCAGCCGGTCGGCAACAGCGAATCCGGGAGCTTGTCGGCGATCCGGTGGATGGCGTCGGCCGGCCCCTCGTCACCGAACGGCGAGATGCTCGAGACTCGTTCGGCCAGGCGGTGGGCGACGCCGCCGGCGACCTGGCTCGGACGCTGCTGCTCGCCCATCAAGGACGAGATGACGACCAGCCCGCCGGTGGTGGCCGGGATGACCCACTGCAGGATCGACAGCTGGCGCTGCGCCGAGGCCACCTCCGGCGGTGTCGCCTCGTCGGGCGTCGTCCCGTCGGCCGCGTGGGCGTTCTCGGCGTCGATCACGCGCTGACCGATCAGGCGCGAGTACCCGGTCGCGGCCAGCGCCACGGCGGTCAGCCCGGTCTTGACGGCGGACGTCGTGCCGACGCCCCGCTGCGCCACGACGCGGCTCTTGTTGCCGAAGGTGAGGGCGGCGCCGCCGGCGAGGTACGCACCGATGGCGGCGAGGTTGACCGGCGTCCAGGCGGACCAGCCCGCACCGGCCACGTGCGCCGTGTCCTTGCTGCGGGCCACCTTGGCGGCCGAGCGGTTGACGCCGATCGCACCCATGAGGGAGCCACCGAACCAGGCGGCGAGCCCCAGGTCGTGGACGGATCGGGCGAGCGTGTTGCGGGAGGTGCTCATGCACCGGCCCCTACCCGGCCGCTCGACGGTTGGACCTCGGCCCGCGACCGAGCCGAGAGCGCGTTCAGGGGCGTTCGCCGGGATCAGCGACACCCCGCCGCACCCGGGCGGAGACCCGGAACGGCGGGGAGTCGGTTCGTGCCCTCGGCAGGATTCGAACCTGCGCACACGGCTCCGGAGGCCGATGCTCTATCCCCTGAGCTACGAGGGCAGCGGGTTGCGACCCTAGCGCAGGTCGAAGTCGGCTCCCGAACCGCTTCGTGGCCGCCGTCGGCCCGACGGTACGATCCACGCTCTCACCGTCCCCGACCCGAAGCGGCGTCCCCGCCGTGGAGCCTCCGCACATGCGTGACGTCCTGACCGCCGCACTCCGAGACGCGCTCTCGTCCCTCGGTGTCGAGCCCCCGGCCGACATCCACCTGGAGCGGCCCGCACGTCGGGAGCACGGCGAGTTCTCGTCGAACGTGGCCATGGCGACGGCCAAGAAGGCCGGTCGCAACCCGCGGGAGCTCGCCCAGCAGCTGGCGGACGCGCTGATGGCCGACCCGCCTCGCCACGTGGTGGCGGTCGAGATCGCGGGCCCGGGGTTCGTGAACTTCCGCCTGGATCCCGGCTGGCTGCAGGAGCTCATCGGCACCGTCCTCGACGCCGGGCCCGACTACGGCCGTGCGGAGGTCGGCGCCGGCACCAAGGTGATGGTCGAGTACGTCTCGGCCAACCCGACGGGTCCGGTGCACGCGGGCCACGCCCGGGGCGCGGTCTACGGCGACAGCCTGGCCCGCCTGCTGCGCTTCGTCGGCCACGAGGTGTCCGACGAGTTCTACGTGAACGACCGGGGCGTGCAGATGCAGACGTTCGCGGCGTCGCTCGCCGCCCGGAAGGCGGGCGAGGAGCCGCCCGAGGACGGCTACCGGGGCCAGTACATCTCGGACTGGGCGGCCGAGATGCCCGACGGCGCCGACCCGCTGGAGTGGGGCGAGGCCCACGCCATCGCGGACCAGCAGCGCGTGCTGGGCATGCTCGGCGTCTCGTTCGACACGTGGTTCTCCGAGCGCAGCCTGGTCGACGCCGGCGCGATCGACGACACGCTCGCCGAGCTGCGCGAGCGGGACATGGTCGAGGAGCGCGACGGCGCGGTGTGGCTCCGGTCCACCGTCTTCGGCGACGACAAGGACCGGGTGCTGGTCAAGAGCGACGGCGAGGTCACGTACCTGCTGCCCGACATCGCCTACCACCGGGACAAGTTCGCCCGGGACTTCGACCTGGTCATCAACGTGTGGGGCGCGGACCACCACGGCTACGTCCCACGGATGAAGGCGGCCATCCAGGCGCTCGGGCACGACCCGCAGGACCTCGAGGTGGTCATCACCCAGCTGGTCCGCCTGGAGCGCGACGGCGTCGAGGTCAAGATCTCCAAGCGGTCGGGCGACCTCATCACGCTCGAGGACCTGATCACCGAGGTCGGCGCGGACGCCGTGCGGCTCACCTACCTGCTGCAGTCGGTGGACTCGCCGCAGACCGTGGACCTGGACCTGATCGTCCAGCAGTCCAACGAGAACCCGGTGTTCTACGTGCAGATGGCCAACGCCCGGATCGCGTCGATCGACCGGGTGGCCGGCGAGCGCGGGATCGAGCGGCAGCCGCTCCCGGAGGTCGACCTGTCGGTGCTGACCGCGGAGCGGGAGCTCGAGGTGCTGCGCCAGCTGGAGGCGCTGCCCGAGGTGGTGCTGCTGGCGGCCCGGGAGCGGGCGCCGCACAAGGTCACCACGTGGGTCCGGGAGCTGGCGGCGGCCGTCCACGGCTTCTACCACGACTGCCCGATCCTCTCTCCCGACACGCCCGACGACCTGCGCCAGGCGCGGTGGTGGCTCGCCGAGGCGGCCGGCGTCGGGCTGCGCGTCGGCCTGGGTCTCCTCGGCGTGTCGGCTCCGGACCGCATGTGAGCGACGAGCCGCGCCCATGAACGACCCGCTCGAACCGGGCCTGCTGCCCGACACCGCCGAGTTCGCCGACGACGGCCGCCTGTCGATCGGCGGGTGCGACGTGCTCGGACTGGCCGAGCGCTTCGGGACGCCGCTGTTCGTCTACGACGAGGCCCACGTCCGTGCGCGCTGCCGCGAGGCGGTGTCGGTGCTCGGCCGGGGGGCCACGTACGCGTCCAAGGCGTTCCTGTGCCGGGCCATGGCCCGGCTCGCCGACGAGGAGGGCATGCGGATCGACGTCGCCACCGGCGGCGAGCTCCAGGTGGTGCTCGCGGCGGGCGTCCCGGCCGAGCGCACGATCCTGCACGGCAACAACAAGTCGCTCGACGAGCTGCGGCTGGCGCTCACGACCGGCGTCGGGCGGATCGTCGTCGACAGCGACGACGAGCTCGACCGGTTGGAGGCGCTGGTGGCCGAGGGCCTGCCGGTGCCGCAGGTGCTCCTGCGCGTGAACCCGGGGATCGAGGTCCACACCCACGAGCACGTCCAGACCGGCAACCTGGACTCCAAGTTCGGGTTCCCGCTGCCGACGGGTCAGGCCGACGAGGCGGTGGCGCGGGCCCGGGCGTCGGCCGCGGTCGACCTGGTCGGGCTGCACCTGCACATCGGGTCGCAGGTGTTCAGCGTCGAGAACTTCCTGGAGGGCCTGCGGGTGGTGGCACCTTTCGTCGTCGACGCCGACCTGCCGGAGTTCGTCGTGGGCGGCGGGCTGGGCGTGCCCTACGTGGCGGGGGAGTCGGCGCCGACGATCACCGAGTGGGCGAGCGCGGTGGTCGAGGGGTGCCGCGCCGCCGGGATCACCGCCGAGATCGGCGCCGAGCCCGGCCGGGCCATCGTGGGCGCGGCCGCGGTCACGCTCTACACGGTCGGCACGGTGAAGTTCATCCCCGGCGTGCGGACCTACGTGTCCGTCGACGGCGGCATGAGCGACAACCCGCGGCCCGTCCTCTACGGCAGCGGCTACGAGACGTTCCTGCCCCGGGCCGCCACGTCGCGCCGGGAGATGCCGATCCGCCTGGTCGGCAAGCACTGCGAGTCGGGCGATCTGCTCGTGCGGGAGGGCAAGGTGCCGGCGGACCTGGCGGTCGGCGACATCGTGGCCACGCCGGTGACCGGTGCGTACGGCCACTCGATGGGGTCCAACTACAACAAGGTGCTCCGTCCGGCCGTCGTGTTCGTGGCCGACGGCGACGCCCGGCTGGTGGTCCGGCGGGAGACGATCGAGGACCTGCTCGCCACCGACGTCGGGTGATCCGCCGGCCCCGATCGGAGAGCTGGTCCTCCGGGTCGGGTGGTCGGAACCCGTTGGGGGTCGCCGTCGCGACGGCCGGTAGCGTGGGTTCGGTGAACGACCCGTCGAGCAACCCGTCGAGCGCAGAGCGAACCGTCAACATCGGCCTCCTGGGCTGCGGCAACGTCGGCGCGGCGCTGGTCGAGCTGGTGCGAGACCGTGGCGACGAGATCGCCGCCCGCACCGGGCTGCGCCTGCAGGTGGCCCGGGTGGCCGTGCGCTCGCTGTCCAAGGAGCGGGGCGTGGACCTGCCGGCCGACGTGCTGACCACCGACGCCGAGTCCGTGGCCACCGACCCGTCCGTCGACCTGGTCGTCGAGGTGATCGGCGGCATCGAGCCCGCCCGCGAGCTCATCGTCGACGCGCTGAAGGCGGGCAAGCCGGTCGTGACGGCCAACAAGGAGCTGCTCGCCAACGTGGGCGGCGAGCTCTACGGCGTGGCCGAGGCGGCCGGGGTCGACCTGCTGTTCGAGGCCGCGGTGGCCGGCGGGATCCCGCTGGTGCGCCCGCTGCGCGAGTCGCTGGTGGGCGAGGACGTGTCCCGGGTCATGGGCATCGTCAACGGCACCACCAACTACATCCTCACCAAGATGACCGAGGAGGGCTGGAGCTACGCCGAGGCCCTGGCCGAGGCGCAGAGCCTGGGCTACGCCGAGCGTGACCCGACCGCGGACGTCGAGGGCTTCGACGCCGGGGCCAAGGCCGCGATCATCGCCACGATCGCATTCGGCTCCAAGGTCGTCGCGGGCGACGTGTTCCACGAGGGCATCGCCGGCGTCACGTCCACCGACATCGACCACGCCCGGCGCCTGGGCTTCCAGATCAAGCTGCTCGCGATCGCCGAGCGCTACGACGACGGCTCGGTGGCGGTGCGGGTGCACCCGGCGATGGTGCCCGAGGCACACCCGCTGGCCTCGGTGCGCGACAGCTTCAACGCCGTGTTCGTCGAGGGCGCAGCGGTCGGCGACCTCATGTTCTACGGGCGCGGCGCCGGCGGGTTCCCCACCGCGTCGGCGGTGCTCGGCGACGTCGTCGACGCGGCGGCCAACCTGGCCAAGGGCACGCACGCGTCGCTCGGCTCGTTCGCCAAGGCCCGCATCCGCCCGATCGACGAGCTCCGCTCCGCCTTCTACCTGAACCTCGTGGTCGAGGACCGGCCCGGCGTGCTTGCCGCGGTGGCCGGGGTGTTCGGGGCGCACGGCGTGTCCATCCGCTCCATGGAGCAGGAGGCGCTCGAGGACGCCACCTCGGGGGCGCGGCTCACGTTCATCACGCACGCGGCGCGCGAGGCCGACCTGCGGGCCACCCTCCAGGAGCTGCGCGGCCTGGACGCCGTGCGCTCGATCGGCTCCGTGCTCCGGGTCATCGGCCAGGACTGATCGCCGTGCGCTACGTCTCCACCCGTGGTGCCGCGCCCGTGCTCGGCTTCTCCGACGTCCTGCTCGCCGGCCTGGCCGACGACGGCGGGCTGTACCTGCCCGAGGAGTGGCCGCAGCTCCCGCCGCTGGAGGAGCTGCGCGGCCTGAGCTACCCCGAGATCGCGGTGCGGGTCATGTGGCCGTTCGTCGACGGCGACACCTCGGCCGACGGGCGGCCCTCGGTCGGCGCGCTCGACCGAGAGTCGTTCGAGCGGCTGGTCCACGAGGCGTACGCCACGTTCGACACGCCCGACGTGTGCCCGGTGGTGCCGCTCGGCGCGGCCGGCGGGCCGGGTGGCGTCGACGGCGAGGGCCCCGACCTGCACCTGCTCGAGCTGTTCCGCGGGCCCACGCTCGCGTTCAAGGACGTCGCGCTGCAGCTGGTGGGACGGCTGTTCGACCACGTGCTGTCGGCGCGGGACGACCGCGTGTGCGTGCTGGGCGCCACGTCCGGCGACACCGGCTCGGCGGCCATGCACGCGTGCGCCGACCGCGAGTGCGTCGACATCGTGATCCTGTTCCCCGACGGCCGGACGTCAGAGGTCCAGCGGCGGCAGATGACCACGCTCGGCGCGGCCAACGCCCACGCCGTCGCCGTGCCCGGCACGTTCGACGACTGCCAGGACCTGGTGAAGGCGGCGTTCGCCGACGTGCGGTTCCGCGACGAGGTGCGGCTGTCGGCCGTCAACTCGATCAACTGGGCGCGGGTGATGGCGCAGATCGTCTACTACGTGACCTCGCACCTGGCGGTGGCGCCCGACGGCGGGCCGGTGAGCTTCGTCGTCCCCACCGGCAACTTCGGCAACATCCTGGCCGGGTGGGTGGCCAAGCGGATGGGGCTGCCGATCGACCGGCTGGTCGTGGCGTCCAACCGCAACGACATCCTCACCCGGTTCTTCAGCACCGGCACGATGGCGATCACCGAGGTCGTGCCGACGACGAGCCCGTCGATGGACATCCAGGTGAGCTCCAACCTGGAGCGCCTGCTGTTCGAGGTGCTCGGCCGCGACGGCGCCGCGCTGGCGGACCTGATGTCGGCGTTCCGGGCCGACGGCACGGTGTCGGTGCCGGTCGAGGTGCTCGCGGACCTGCAGGCCGAGTTCGACTGCGGACGGCTCGACGACGAGTCGGCCGCCGCCGTCATCCGCTCTGTGCAGCAGCACACCGGACTGCTGGTCGACCCGCACACCGCGATCGGCATCGGAGTGGCCGAGGCGCTGGCCGACGGCGGTCCGTTGGCCGACCCGTCGATCCCGGTGGTGTGCCTGGCCACCGCCCACCCCGCGAAGTTCCCGGACGCGGTCGAGGCCGCGGTCGGCGTCCGCCCCGCGCTGCCCGACCACTTGGGGGACCTGTTCGAGCGCCCCGAACGCGTCGAGCACTGCGACGCCGACCTCGACGCGGTCGAGGCCCTCGTCCGCCGCGCCATCACCACCAACTGACCGGCGCCCCCACCCCGAACTTGGGCACCAGCGACCACTGGTTGGTCCGTGGTGCCCAAGGTCGCCGCCCCTCGAGCGTGACCCGCCGACCTTGGGCACGACGAACCAGCGACTGGTCTGTGGTGCCCAAGTTCGGCGGGCGGCGGGCGCGCCGGATCAGCCGCTGAGCTGCGCGACACGCTGCTGGTAGATGCCGACGATGTCCGCAACGACGTCGTCTGGCTCGTCGACGACCTCCCGGTGGATCACGCGTGCGGTGTACCAACCCGCCGCTCCCGCCGATCGGTCGCGCGCCCGGTCCTTCGCCATGGCCAGCTCGCGGGCATGCCAGCTGCGGCTGTCGATCTCGACGATCAACATCGCCTCCGGCCACGCCATGTCGACGAACGCGTTGCCGAGCGTCCAGCCCGGATGCGGGTACTCGCGGACCGGCGACGGGAGGCCGGTACGGGCGATCAGCTCCTCGGCGTCGCGCTCGGCCACGCTCCTGGGGACTACCTCCTCGCGGGCATCGAGCAACTCCTGCAGGATCGCGATGTTGCGACGGCCGCGGCGGTTCGACAGCCGGAGGGTCCGATGCACCGCGCCGAGCGTGGTCGCCCGATCGGTGATGGTCAGGCGGTCGAGCAGGTCGTCCATCCGACGACGTCGGAAGACCGATGCCACGTCCACGACCGCCCTCGGGATCGTTGTGGTCGGCACGCCGTCGACCAGCTCGATCATGTCAGTCCGGAGATCGCAGAAGCGGTGGACCCGGATGCCTGGGTGGTGCTGGTTGCCGTGCTGATCGGTGCTCACGGCGAGGCCGAACGGGACGTGTGCGATCCCGCGCAGCGCGAAGCAGGCTTCGTGGCTGGCGACGACGGAGCCGTCGAGCTCACCCCGGCCGACCTGGAGCACCGCGGCCCAGATCGCCTGCCGGTCCGTCGCCGGGCTGCCCGGCATGCGCCAGACCTTCGAGTGCACCGTCTCGAGCCCACCGGCCCTCTCGGCGTAGCGCAGGTTCCGACGTGCCAGTCCGAGCGCTTCGGCCTGGGCGAGGTGGAACACGCCATGCTGCGACGCGGCGAGCTGAGCGAGGCGGTCATGATCGTCGTTCCGCACGCCCCGATCGGAACGCATCTGGGTCGCCGATGTCATCGGGGACCGATCCCCGTTGACAGCCCTCGACGTCGGCCAAACCACCGAACTTGGGCACGAGCGACCACTGGTTGGTCCGTGGTGCCCAAGGTGGCGGCTCATCGACGTCGAACGGCCGATCTTGGGCACGAGCGACCACTGGTTGGTCCGTGGTGCCCAAGTTCGCTGCGGTGGGGCGGGCGCGAGTTCGGTGGTGGGGCGTGCGTCGGCCAGACTGTCCCGTCATGAAGGAGCCGGCGTGAAGTACGTGGTCTGCGTCCCGGACGGGTGTGCCGACGAGCCGTTCGACGAGCTGGGCGGTCGCACGCCGCTCGAGGTGGCGTCCACGCCGGTGCTCGACGCGCTCGCGGCGCGCGGCGAGGTCGGTCGTGCCGGGGTGATCCCCGAGGGGATGCCGCCCGGCAGCGACGTCGGCAACATGGCGATCCTGGGCTACGACCCCGCCGAGTTCCACACCGGTCGTGCCCCGATCGAGGCCGCCTCGCTCGGTCTCAAGCTGCCGGCCGACCGCCTGGCCTACCGCTGCAACCTGGTCACCGTCGGCGGCGACGGCACCATGGTCGACTTCGCCGGCGGGCACCCGTCCACCGAGGCGGCGGCGAAGGTCCTGGAGGACCTCGACGCCACGCTCGGCCGCGGCAACCCCGACTCGGACCTCGAGTTCCACGCCGGCGTCGAGTACCGCCACATCCTCGTGGCCCCGGCCGACTGGCTCGACGCCGACTGCGTCCCGCCCCACGACCTCACGGGCAAGCCGTCGGTGTGGCCGACCGGCGCGGCGGCCCAGCGCCTGACCGTCCTCATGGAGGCCAGCCGCGAGGTCCTGGCTCGCCATCCCGAGGTCGAGGCCAACCAGGTGTGGCTCTGGGGTCAGGGCTTCCAGCCGTCCATGCCGAGCTTCACCGACCAGCACGGCATCTCCGGCGGCATCACCACCGCGGTCGACCTGGTCCGCGGGCTGGGCGTGCTGACCGACATGGCGCTCCCCGACGTCGAGGGCGCCAACGCCGGCTACGAGAACGACTACGCCGCCCAGCGCGACGCCGCCCTCGCGGGTCTCGCCGACGGCCTGGACCTCTTCGTCATCCACGTGGAGGCCACCGACGAGGCGGGTCACGCCGGCGACGCCGCCGAGAAGGTGCGGTCGCTCGAGCGGTGGGACGCCGAGATCCTGGCCGACCTGGTCCCCGCGCTCGACGAGATGGGGCCGTGGCGACTGCTGCTCCTTCCCGACCACGCGACCCCGCTGCGGCTCCGCACCCACACCGCGGACCCGGTGCCCTACGTGCTGGTCGACAGCGCGACCGACGGCCCGGGCGGCGTGTACACCGAGCCCGGCGTCGCGGATGCACCGGTGGTGCCCGGCCACGAGCTGCTCACCCGCCTGATCGCCGGCTGACGCCACTCCGATCGCCCTGGTCCGGAGGGGCGCGACCTGTCGTCAGCCGCCCTCCGGCCGGCCGGTGGGGTGGTTGCCCGTGGCGACGAGCGGCGGATATGGTGGTCGGAGTCGCACCGGCGGGGGCCGAGGGGGCGGCAGATCTCGAACCCTGAGCCGCAGGGCCACGTGCCAACCCGGCACAGCCCGGTTCAGCGTCCGATCCGCTGCCGTTCCGCCCGCAAGTCCCGCACCCGCTCCCACGGCACCTCCTGTTCCGGTCCACCCGGTTCCGGAAGCCCGGGACGGGATCCGGCAGTCAGGCGGGGATCCCCCCGATCGCCCTGGCACCTGCATCCGGGTCGACAGAGATCGAACCCCCGCACCGTCGGGGTCCCGATCCACCCCACCGCAGCCGCGATCCACGCCGCTGCACGAACACGAGGGACATCACACAGTGAGTCTTGACTCGATCGACGTCGACGGGCTCGAGCGCAAGGACCGCGCCGAACTCGCCACGATCGCTGAGGCGCTGGGCGGCAAGCCCACCAGCCGAACCAAGAAGGCCGACATCATCGGCATGATCCTGGACCTCGCCGGCGTCACGTCGGGCGGGTCGGACGCCGAGACCGCCACCGACGAGCCGAGCGACAACGGTCGAGCCACCGATGCCGACGCCGACGCGCCCGCCACCGACGAGGCGACGGGCACGTCGGCCGAGCCGGCCGACGCGTCGAGCGACACCGCCGATGCCGACGGCGGCACCGAGACCGCCACCTCCGACGAGGGTGGCCAGGGCCAGGGTCGCGGCCGCAACCAGAACGGTCAGGGCAACCAGCAGGGTCGCAACCAGCAGGGCAAGGGCGACGGCCAGGCCAAGGGCGACGGCCAGGGCGGCCAGGGCGGCCAGGGTCAGGGCGGCCAGGGTCAGGGCGGCCAGCAGGGCGAGCCCGAGCCCGGGAACCGTCGTCGCCGTCGACGCCGGGGCCGCGACCGCGACCGCCAGGGCGAGGACGCCGGCAACCAGCAGCACGACTCGCAGTGGGACGGCGAGCCCGTCGAGGTGAGCGGCTACCTGGACCTGCGCGACGAGGGCTACGGCTTCCTCCGCGTGAAGGGCTTCCTGCCGAGCCGTGACGACGTCTACGTCTCGGTCAAGCAGACCCGCCAGCTCGGCCTCCGCAAGGGCGACTTCCTGGAGGGCGCCAGCCGCCCCGCCGGCCGCGGCGAGAAGAACCCGGCGCTGCTGCGCATCGACAAGGTCAACGGCCAGGATCCCGAGGTCGCCCGCAACCGTCCGCGGTTCGAGGACCTCACACCGCTGTTCCCCGACGAGCGCCTGCGCCTGGAGCGCGAGGACCTGCCGGGCGACATGACCTCGCGGATCGTCGACCTGATCGCGCCGATCGGCAAGGGCCAGCGCGGCCTGATCGTGTCGCCGCCCAAGGCCGGCAAGACGACGGTCATGAAGACGATCGCCCAGGCGATCGAGCACAACAACCCCGAGGTCCACCTGATGGTCCTCCTGGTCGACGAGCGTCCCGAGGAGGTGACCGACATGCGTCGGTCCGTCCAGGGCGACGTGATCGCGTCCACCTTCGACCGCCCGTCCGACGAGCACACGCAGGTCGCCGAGCTCGCGAGCGAGCGCGCCAAGCGCCTGGTCGAGGAGGGCAAGGACGTGGTGATCATCCTCGACGGGATCACCCGCCTGGCCCGCGCCTACAACCTGGCAGCGCCGGCCACGGGTCGCATCATGTCCGGCGGCATCGACACCGGTGCGCTGTACCCGCCCAAGAAGTTCTTCGGCGCGGCGCGCAACGTGGAAGAGGGCGGCTCGCTCACCATCCTGGCCACGGCGCTCGTCGAGACCGGCTCGAAGATGGACGAGGTGATCTTCGAGGAGTTCAAGGGCACCGGCAACATGGAGCTCCGCCTGGACCGCCGCGCCGCCGAGAAGCGGATCTACCCGGCGATCGACGTGGACGCCTCCTCCACCCGCCACGAGGAGCTGCTCTTCGAGCGCACCCAGCTCCAGCAGGTGTGGAAGCTGCGTCGTGTCCTGTCCGGACTGGCCGCGGAGGGCAACACCGGCGCCGGTCTGGAGCTGCTCATCGACCGCATGCGCACGTTCCCGAACAACGACGTGTTCCTGGCGGAGATCGCCAAGGCGCCCGGCGTCCCCGGCTGAGACCTGTCGGGGCGGCCGGCTCGCGGGCGCTCGTGCCCGCGAGCCCGCTGGCCCATCCGCCCGTCGGGCGGCCATACTGATCCGTCCCCCTCAACGCTTCGACAAGAGGGTCCCGCTCGGAAACCGGGGCCCGTCACGGAGAGACACCATGAAGCCCGGCATCCACCCCGACTACCGCTACGTCGTGTTCCAGGACACGTCGTCCGGCGACAAGTTCCTGACCCGGTCGACCATCGAGACCTCCGAGACGATCACCTGGGACGACGGGAACGAGTACCCCCTCGCCAAGGTCGAGATCTCGGCGTTCACGCATCCGTTCTTCACGGGTCAGATGAAGATCGTCGACACCGCCGGTCGCGTGGAGCGCTTCGAGCGTCGCTACGGCAAGCGCCGCAAGGGTGCCAAGGGCGACGCCGGCGACGCCGGGGAGTGACCCCACCGCTCGGTTCCCGAGCGGTCCACGCCGCGGCGCCACCGTGCCCGCGGCCCGTCACCAATCCAGGAGCGGTCCCGTGGGGATGAGCGACGAGCAGCGCGCCCGGCTGATGCGTGCCCAGCTCGGCGCGCTCGTGCGCGACCTCACCGGCGCGTCGGTCGAACCGATCACGCTCGGCGCCAACGCGGCGGTCGTCGACGACGGGGTGGCCCACGTCCTCTCGCAGGTCGCGGACGCGGCCACGCTCGCCGGGTCGATCGCGTGGACGCTGCGCCAGGGCGCGTCCTCGCTGGTGCTGTTCACCGACGACCTGGGCGCGGACATGGCCCGCATGGCCGGGTACTTCACGCTGCCGGTCGACGTCCGCGCCGTGCAGGGC
>JAEXGP010000329.1 GCA_023450775.1 Actinomycetes bacterium
TCGGAGGCCCGGACGCACAGCACGGGCTCGCCGCCCAGTGCCCTGGCGGCGTCCAGGACCGCCGCGGCCTCGACCGCGGTCGTGCCCAGGGCGGTGCCGGTGCCCACCACTCCGGGACCCATGCCGACGACCACCACCTGGGCGCCCAGCGCGTGGACGGCCAGTCCGAGCGCGGACGGCAGCGACACCGCCTCCAACTCGCCGCCGAACGCGTGGCCCGAGGTCACCGTGCCGGCGACAGCTCCCGACCGAGTCAGCTCCTGCACCGTGTCCGACAACGCCAGCGGGAGCGCGGCACCGTCGGTCATGACGTACACGACCCGCGTGCCCGGACGGCGCCGAGCCACCGCGAGGGCGACCAGCGGCACCTGGCTGTGCACCGTGCAGGCCACCACGGGCACGCCGCCGAGCGGATCGTCGCACTCGGGGTGGACGAGCTCGGAGGTGCCGACGTCGGCCTGCAACGACGTGTAGCGCAGCTTCATCACGTGGTCCGGGCCGGGCTGCACCAGCTCGGCGCGTGCCAGGTTCCAGTGCACGACGTGCCAGCCGCCGGTGCCGAGTCCCAGCTCGACCGCCGTGGTGTTCAGGACGACCCGGTCGCCCACCGCGCAGTCGCCGACGAGCTCGGTGGTGGCGTAGGCGCGGGCGTCGGACCCGTCGGGCATGCGCACCGCGACGCGCTGGAGGCCGGGGCGCTCCGAGAGCACCTCGGTGACGACCGCGGTGCGGAACGTCGGCACGTCAGGTGCCGGCCACGGTGTTGCTGATCGGCAGCGCCTCGCGTGCCGGCTGGCCGCGGAGCGCGCCGGGCGCGGGCAGGTCCTCGGGATGCTCGATCACCACGTCCCACACCGGCAGCACCAGCGCGGACGCGTGGTCGCCGCCGCGCCCGACCTGGTGGATCGCACCGTCGACGACCGGGTTCTCGAAGCACCAGAACGGGTGGTCCCGGCCCGGGGTGGACAGCGTGAGCCGGACGCGGGACCCCGGGCGCAGCAGCGCGGTCAGCGGGTACACCGGCAAGCGGAACCGGATCCACTCCCCCGGCACCAGCGCACGCCGGTCCTCGGGGGCGAACGTGTAGTCGACCCGAAGCTCGTCGGACAGGGCGGGGTCCTCCACCCGGTGCACCGGCCGGTGCCAGCCGCACTGCAGGCGCACCTCGTGGCCGTCGGGTCGGACCTCGGTCAGGGTGGCCTGCACCGCCGTGTCGGACGTCCCCGGGCGGAGCCACAGGTCCACGTGGCCCGAACCGGCGAGCACCACCGGCTGATCGAGCGGCTCGGTCTCGTACGACGCGGTGCAGCCCTGGGGGAAGCGGGTCCAGTCGATCGGCACCGCCGGCATGGCGAAGCGGTTCATGTCGACGAGGAGCTCCTTGGAGTACGCCTCCTCGCCCGCGTCCGGGTCGTCCCGGTACTCGTCGGCACCAGCGTCCGCCGGCGCGTCGGACACCAGCCGTCCACCGTCGGCCAGGTGCAGCCGCAGCGGCTGCACGCCGGCGGGCGGGAAGGTGTCGGCGCCGATCTCGAAGCGGTGCGCGGTCGCACCGGGCGTCTCGTGGCCGGCGCCGTTCTCGAACAGCAGGCGCACACGGGGCTCGGCCCGGTACTCGGCGAGCGCGGCCTCCAGGTCGTCACCGTGGTGGTCGAAGCGGTCCGCCTCGAGCTCGGGGCTGAACCCGAACACCTCGGCGAACTGCGCCGGGGCGAACATGCGGATCATCTCGTGGACCTTCGGCACCCGGCGCGCCACGTGGAAGTTCAGGAACTCGAACCACCGGAGGATCACCATGGGGCTGTAGCCGTCGGGGTGGTGGCCGTTGAAGAGGATGTAGCGCTGCTCCGGGCTGTTCGCGAAGTCCTCGAGCATGTGGGCGAAGCGGCTGCCGGTCTGCTCGTCCTGCCAGGCACCGGTCAGGTACACCGGGACCTCGATGTTCGAGACCATCTCGCCGAGGAACCGCGAGCGCTGGAGCGGTTGGAACGCCTCGGACGCCCGACCGAACTGCTCGAAGTCGAAGTTCTGGCTGCGGATGCGCTGGTTCTCGAGCGCGAGCTCGTCCCCCGCCTCGATCCGGCGCTGGTCCCACGCCTGGCCGCCGGCCGAGGTCTGGGCGTCCCGCGCCGCCACCCATGCCTTGGTGAAGCCCGAGTTGTAGATCCCACCCGGCCACTGCTGGCGCCACGGGTCGTCGATCACCGACAGCGGGGTGATGCAGGCGAGCGACGGCGGGCGCGTGGCGGCCACGTAGAGCTGCGTGATGCCCGGGTAGCTGAGACCCACCATTCCGACGTGGTGGTGCAGGACCCACGGCTGCCGGGCCACGGTCTCGATCACGTCGTAGCCGTCGGCGGCCTGGGCCGGGCTGAAGAGGTCGAACACGCCGCCGGAGCACCCGGTGCCGCGCATGTTCACGCCGATGGCGGCGAAGCCCATGAGGTTGGCGAGCAGCGTGCCGGGCTGCGGCTCGTCGGGGTCCGACGGCGTGTAGCCCGAGTACTCGACCACGGTCGGCCACGGCGGCGGCCCGTAGAGGTCCTGGTTGGGGAACCGCACCATGACCGACAGCTGCACGCCGTCGCGCATGGTCATGTAGCTGAAGCCCTCGGGGAGCTCGCGGTCGTAGAAGGACGGGTCGGGGACGTCGTCCACGGCCATCACGTGCACCGTGGCGGGCTCACCCCCGTCGTCGGGGTGCACGGTGTAGTCGCCCGGCTCGAGCGGCCGGCCGCCCGCCACCATGGCCGACAGCGCCTTGGGCGAGTCGACGACGATCGGATGCTCGGGCACGAACGCCAGGTGGGCGTTGCCCGCCGCGTCGGCGACCAGCGTGACCACGGGCGTGCCGTCGGCCCGCCGCACCTCCAGCCGGGTCCCCGGCGCCGCGCCGGTGATCGTCAGCGTCTCCACGCCGCCACTGATGTCCATCTCGCCCCATCCCCTCTGCCCGCCGTCCGGCCGGGCGCCGTTCCGTGATGCTGCCCCGGGTGAAAAGCCCCGGTCCAGCATCACAGAACCGGAAGATGTCTAGAGGGACTCGATGAGGCGTTCGACGCGCTCGTCGTACGCCTTGAAGGGATCCTTGCAGAGCACGGTGCGCTGGGCCTGGTCGTTGAGCTTCAGGTGCACCCAGTCGACGGTGTAGTCCCGCTTGCGCTCCTTGGCCTTGCGGATGAACTCGCCACGCAGGCGGGCCCGGGTGGTCTGCGGCGGCGTGTCGATGGCCTCGTCGATGTCGGCGTCGGTGACGATCCGCTCCACGCGGCCGGCGCGCTGCAGCTTGTAGAAGACCGACCGGTCACGGCTGATGTCGTGGTACTGCAGGTCGAGCAGGGCGACCCGGGGGTGCGACAGCGGGATGTCGTGACGCTCCCGGTACGCCTCGATCAGGTTGTGCTTGGTGACCCAGTCGATCTCGCGGTCGAGCGAGAGCGGGTCGCGCTCGAGGCCCGTCACCACGTGCTCCCACATGTCGAGCGCCTGCTTCTCCTGCGGGTTCAGGTCGTGGTTCTCGGCGTAGCGCAGGGCCCGGTTCAGATACTCGGTCTGGATCTCCAGCGCCGAGGCCTCCCGCCCGTTGGCCAGGCGGACCCGCCGCGTGCAGGTGATGTCGTGGGAGATCTCCCGGATGGCCCGGATCGGGTTCTCGAGCGTCATGTCGCGCAGGACCACCGTGGGGTCCTCGAGCATGCGCAGGATGAGCGCGGTGGCCCCGACCTTGAGGTAGGTGGCGTACTCGCTCATGTTCGAGTCGCCGACGATCACGTGCAGGCGCCGGTACCGATCGGAGTCCGCGTGCGGCTCGTCGCGCGTGTTGATGATCGGGCGCGACCTGGTGGTGGCCGAGCTGACGCCCTCCCAGATGTGCTCGGCGCGCTGCGCCATGGAGAACTGGGCGCCGCGCGCCGTCTGCATGACCTTGCCGGCACCGGCGTAGATCTGGCGGCTCACCAGGAACGGGATGAGGACCTCGGTGTAGTGGGTGAGGTCGTCGTGGCGGCTGGTCAGGTAGTTCTCGTGGCAGCCGTAGCTGTTGCCCGCGGAGTCGGTGTTGTTGCGGAACAGGTAGATGTCGCCGCGGATGCCCTCCTCTGCCAGCCGTTGCTCGGCGGACTCCAGGAGCTGCTCGAGGATGCGCTCGCCCGCCTTGTCGTGCGCGACCAGGTCGGTGAGCGAGTCGCACTCGGGCGTGGCGTACTCGGGGTGCGAGCCGACGTCGAGGTAGAGCCGGGCGCCGTTGGCCAGGAACACGTTCGACGAACGGCCCCACGACACGACGCGCCGGAACAGGTAGCGCGCCACCTCGTCGGGGCTCAGGCGTCGCTGCCCGCGAAGGGTGCAGGTGACGCCGTACTCGTTCTCCAGCCCGTAGATCCTGCGGTCCATCCCGCGGTCAACCTACCCCGAGGGCACGCGGAAACCGCGGCGTCGAGATGAACCCTCTGTGTTCTGTGATGCGAAGCGCCGCCCAACGGGCTTCTCGCACGGACGGAACGGCGACTCGTCGCCGGACGGGTCAGTCCTGGGCGAGGAGGGCGGCGAGCTCGTCGTCCTCGATCCGCAGGAACGTGCGGCGCCCGTTGCCGCGTGCGAGCACGGCGACCTCGAGCTCGGACTCGGGGATGGTGCGGTCGGGGCCGGCCAGGGCGCCCACCGCGGCGCCGAGCGCCGCCGCCAGCGTGCCGCCCTCGCTCCACGCCGCTCCCATCCGTTCGCCGATGGCCTCGGCCTCGCCGCCGAGCACGGCCCAGCCGGTCTCGTCGATGAGGGTGCCGTCGTAGAGGATGTGGAACAGCTGGTCGCCCTCGGGCCGGTGACCCACCTCGGCGACCAGGATCTCGACCTCCATGGGCTTCATCTCGTGGGTGAAGACCTGCCCGAGGATCTGGGCGTACTGGTTGGCCAGGCTCCGGGCGTCGACGTCCTCACGGCTGAACGAGAACCCCTTGAGGTCCGCGTGGCGGACGCCCGCGATGCGCAGCTGGTCGAACTCGTTGTACTTGCCGACGCCGGCGAAGCCGATGCGGTCGTAGATCTCCGACACCTTGCGGAGCATCCGCGACGGGTTCTCGGCGCACAGGAGCACCCCGTCGTCGTAGGTGCAGGCGACGAGGGCGCGACCCCGGGCGATGCCCTTCCGGGCGTAGTCCGCCCGGTCCTTCATCATCTGCTCAGGCGCAACGTAGAAGGGCATGCTCATGAGCGAGCCTCCGGCGAGCGAGTGGGCATTCCGTCAGAAGGGGTGGGCGGTCGGGGGGCGAAGGGCGGGGGCATGGACATCAGAGGGCACCTCCGTTCGCACCGGGGCCGCCGGAGACGCCGCCGGTCTCGGTGCCGCCGCGAGCGCCCTCCATCTCCTGGTAGAGCCTCACGTAGCGCTGGCGGAGCTCGTCCTCGCCGACCCGCTCGAAGCCCGACGCCGTGATCGTCGCCACCACGGGGAAGATGCCCCGCAGCAGGTCGGGTCCGCCGGTGGCGGAGTCCTCGTCGGCCGCTTCGTAGAGCGCCCGGAGCACCAGGTCGATGACCGATTCGCGGTCGAGGCCTTCCCGGAAGCCGAGCTTCACGACGGTGCCGGCGTGCAGGCTGCCCGAGCCGGTGGCCGCGTGGTCGTGCTCCTCGTAGCGGCCGCCGGTCACGTCGTACTGGAACAGGCGGCCCCGGGTGGAGTGCGTGTCGAAGCCGGCGAAGATCGGGACCACGGCCAGGCCCTGCATGGCGGCCGGCAGGTGGTTGCGGACCATCTGCGACAGCTGGTTGGCCTTGCCCTCCAGGCTGATCGGCGAGCCCTCGACCTTCTCGTAGTGCTCGAGCTGCAGCTGGAACAGCCTCACCATCTCGACCGCCGGACCGGCCGCACCGGCGATGGCCACGCCCGAGTGGCGATCGGCCGGGAACACCTTCTCGATCGTCCGGTGGCTGATGAAGTTGCCGGACGTGGCTCGACGGTCGCCCGCCATGACCACGCCGTCGGCGAAGCGGACCGCGACGCACGTGGTGCCGTGCGTGATGGCCAGGCCGCCCGGGCCGTGGCCCAGCGCGT
The DNA here is from genome assembly GCA_023450775.1 of Actinomycetes bacterium. Classification (GTDB taxonomy): domain Bacteria; phylum Actinomycetota; class Acidimicrobiia; order Acidimicrobiales; family Microtrichaceae; genus Dermatobacter. The sequence goes on from JAEXGP010000329.1 coordinate 6,050, forward strand.
CGACCGCGCCATCGGGCAGGGGCGGCACCAGGCCCGCGCGCCGGACGAGCTCGGCGAAGTTGGGGCCCGGATCGTCCTGGGGGCTGTAGAGGGGCAGGTTCACGGGCGGCAGCGTACAAGCAGTCCGCGCCGACACTGCGTTCGTGCGGAACGCACGGCGGCTACTGGCCGCCCTTCTGGATGTAGGCCTTCACGAAGTCGTCGGCGTTGGTCTCGAGCACGTCGTCGATCTCGTCGAGCAGCTCGTCCAGCTCCGCCTTGATCTTCTCCCCGGCCTCGGTGGAGGCCGGCGCCTCTTCGACCTCGTCCGAGCGACGCTGGGGAGCCGGCTTCTTCTTGAGTTCTCTCTCTGCCATGTGGGGGTACACCTCCGCGTCACTTGCACGGTACCGCGCGCCTCCCCGGGATCGGGTGCACATCTGCGCGGGATCCCCACGACCCCCATCCGTCGGCTCCTGGGAGCCGGCGTTCAGCGGCCCAGGCGGTCGAGCAGGTCCGAGGCGGACGACGCCTCGTCCAGGAGGGCCCCGACGTGCTCCTCGGTGCCGCGGGACGGCTCCAGCATGGGCACCCGTCGCAGGGACGACGCCCCGGTGTCGAACACGAGCGAGTCCCAGTTGGCGGCCACGATCTCGGGGGCGAAGCGCTCCAGGCAGCGGCCCCGGAAGTAGGCTCGGGTCCCGGCGGGGGGCTCGGTCATGGCGGCCCGCACCTCGTCGTCGTCGGTGAGGCGCTCCAGGCCCAGCTTGCGGGCCAGGCACCGGCCGGGCCGGAGGTCGTGGTACTGCAGGTCCATCGCGGCCAGGCGCGGGTCCGACCACTCCATGCCGTCGCGCTCGCGGTACGCCTGGTACAGGCGGTGCTTGGCCACCCAGTCCAGCTGGTCCGACAGCGTCATCGGGTCCGAGTCCAGACCCGACAGCACGGCCTCCCACCGGGTGAGCACGGCGTCGCCGACCTCCTCGGGCCCGAGGGCCTCGAGGCCGTGGGACTCGGCGTAGGCGCGGGCGGTGCCGAACAGCTCCCACTGCAGGTCCAGCGCGGTCCGCCGCGTGCCGTCGGCCATGTCGAGCGGCTGGGCCAGCGAGAGGTCCCACGACACCTGGTGCATGGCGGGCACCGGTCGGGCCAGCGTGAGCGGCGCGCCGAGCACGTCGTCCTCGATCATGGCCAGCACGAGCGCCGTGGTGCCGAGCTTGAGGAAGGTCTGGACCTCGCTGAGGTTGGCGTCGCCGGTGATCACGTGCAGCCGCCGGTACTTCTGGGCGTCCGCGTGGGGCTCGTCGCGGGTGTTGATGATCGGCCGCTTGAGCGTGGTCTCCAGGCCGACCTCCTCCTCGAAGAAGTCGGCCCGCTGCGTGAGCTGGAACGGCACCTCGTCGGTGCGCATGCCGGGCGCCTCGGAGCCGACCTTGCCCGCGCCGGTGAAGATCTGGCGGGTCACCAGGTGCGTGGTGGCATGGGCGACGATCCGGCCGAACGGCACCGCGCGGTCGACCAGGTAGTTCTCGTGGCAGCCGTAGCTGTTGCCCTTGCCGTCGGAGTTGTTCTTGTAGACGACGATCTCCTGGTCGTCCGGCAGCATCGAGGTGGCCGCCGCCATGGACCGGATCAGGATCTCCTCGCCGGCGCGGTCGTGGACCAGCGCGGTGAGCGCGTCGGGCGCCTCGGGGCAGGAGTACTCGGGGTGGGCGTGGTCGACGTAGTAGCGGGCGCCGTTGGTGAGCACCGCGTTGACCAGGTGGGTCTCCACCTCGGGAGCGAGGGACAGCAGCAGCGTCTCCTCGCGGGCGTCGTTGCCCGGCGACTCGTCGTCGAAGTTCCACCCGACCCGCTGGGTCCGGTGCGACCCGCGCTCGCCCTCCAGAGCGGCGAGGTAGGCGTTGATGAGC
>JAEXGP010000434.1 GCA_023450775.1 Actinomycetes bacterium
GCGCCCGACCGCCCGTCGATCCCGCCTTCGACGACCCGGTGTTCACCGATCCCACGTTCGGCGACCCGCAGTTCGGCGACCCGGCGTTCCGTGACGTCCCGCCCGGCTCGTCCGCACTCGACCCGGCAGCCGCAGGTCCCGACGGCGTACCGCCGCCCTACCAGGGCGCGTTCGCGAGGCCGCTGGATCCGGCGGCTGCGGCGATCGCGGAGGGCCTGCTCGCCGAGGGTCAGCAGCCGCAGTGAACCGTCCGACCGGCGGCGCGCCGGCCGGACGAGCGCAGGATCAGGCGAGGGTGGCGGTGAGCTGCGTGGCGCCGTCGGCGGCGCGCAGCGTGAGCGAGTCGCCCGAGCGCTCCACGGTCGCGGCGGCTGCGAGCGCGGCCAGGAGCTTGTCCTCCATCTCCATCACCGCATCGTCGCAGCTCTTCATGGTCGTCGCGAACTCGCTGAAGGTGATCGCCCCGCCGTCGAGCTCGTAGGTGCCCTTGAAGTTGTTGCATCCGCCGTGCCCGGTCACCGAGCCCTCGGTGCCGAACGCGATGGTCAGCGGCTCGGTGAGCGCCGAGGTCTCGACCGCGGAGCCGGTGTTGACGCCGGTGATCTTCCACGACGTGCCGGCGAGGTCGCCGGTCACGGCCTCGAAGGACAGGAGGTCCTGACCGTCACCGGCCAGCAGGGTCAGCGTGGTGTCGGTCTGCTCCGCTCCCGCCACCTCGGCCAGCGCGGCGACGAACCGCTGCTCCTGGTCGGTGGCCTCTTGGGAGATGCACGCCATCTGCGTCATGGGCCCGAGCTCGATCTTCAGCGAGTCGCCGTCCTCGGTCCAGGTGCCGCTGAAGCGGTTGCAGCCGGTCGAGCCCGCGACCGTGCCGTCCTGGGCGAAGTCCAGGGTGGGCACGGAACCCGACTCCACGGCACCCCGCAGCTTCCACGACGTCCGGGCGAGCCCGTCGGTGGGGTTGGTCGCCCCGCCGGCGGCGGTCGTGCTGGTCGTCGAACTCGTCGTGTGCTTCTTGTCCCCGTCGCTCACGTCGTCATCTCCGCAGGCAGCGGCCGTCACGAGCAGCATGGCCGCGACCGCTCCGACGGCGAGCCGGGCGACGCCGGTCCGGCGCGAGGAGCTGGGGCGATGAGCGGCGACGGCGATCGGTCGAGGCATGACGACACGATGGCACACCCCCGCGGCGGGGGCCCGGGCGGCGACGTCCACGCTTCGTGGCGCCCAGGAAGCACTGCGGCACCGCGGATCGGCTCGACGGGACCCGGCGGCCTCGATGTGACCAGGCGGCCTCGACGTGACCAGGTGGCCTCAACGTGACCAGGCGGCAGGGTCCTGCCCGTAGAACTCGCGGAAGCAGTCGTAGAGCTCCGGGTGCTCGTGCTCCAGGCCTTCGGCATCGTCGAAGAACGCCTCCGTGGCCACCGCGAAGAACTCCGCCGGGTTCACCCCCGCGTAGTCGTCGAGCACCTCGCCGGCCCGCCCCTCGACGACGGCCTCGTACACCTCGGTGCAGACGGGCACCCAGCGCTCGGCCAGCTCACGGGACATCGGCGGGGTGCCGTCGGTGACGCCGTCGAGCATGTCCAGCTTGTGCGCGAACTCGTGGTACACGACGTTGCGGCCGTCGCCGTGGTGGGCGACGTCGTCCTGGACCTCGTCCCAGGCCACGAGCACCGGGCCGTGCAGCTCGGCCTGGCCCAGGATCGGCGTGGGGTCGTCCGAGTACACGCCGTCCACCTGCGAGTGCTCACCGTGCATGATGGCCGTGGTGGGGTGGACGATGATCGCGTGCACGTCGCGGTAGGGATCGTCGAACGGCAGGTTCACGGTGAGCAGCGCAGCCTGCGCGGCGATCAGGACCTGCATGTCCTCCGTGATCGTGAAGCCGTTGGCCGGCTCCCAGTCGGCCTCGGCGACCAGACCGAGCGCGACCATCTCCAGGCGATCGCGCTCGTCGTCCGCGAGCTCGGTCCACCAGTCGAGGCGCTGCTGGCAGAGCCGGCGCCACTCGTCGGTGAACCCGGCGTCGAGCAGTTCACGACGCCGACGGTGGCGCCTGGTGCCGAAGAGCATCGGACGAGTCTGCCGTGAGGGCGCCCGGATCCGACGGCACCCCGGCCACCACCGGCGGGAGCACGCTCAGCCGGCGCGGCCCCGCGTCGACGGTGCCCGCCACGTCGACCGAGCGGGACGACCCCGCGCCGAGGTCCTCGAACCGCCTCGCCTGCGGCAGGACCCGCGCCTCGAGCGACCCCACCGCGCCGTTGTAGGCGGTGACGGCCCGACCGAGCGACGTGCCCACCCTGTCGAGGTGCTGGGCGAAGACCGAGAGGCGCTCGTGCAGCTCGCGGCCGGTGCGGGCGATGACCTCGGCCTGGTCCGCGATCTGCTGCTCGCGCCATCCGAGAGCCACGCCACGCAGGAAGCCGAGCAGCGTGGACGGCGACGCCAGCACCACGCCCCGGGCCCACGCGTCCTCCAGCAGCGAGGGCTGGGCCGCCGCGGCCGCGGCCAGGAACGCGTCACCGGGCAGGAACATGACCACCAGGTCGAGCGCGCCCGGCACGAGCGAGTCGTAGTCCCGCCGGGACAGCGCCGTGGCGTGGCCGGCCACCGCCTTGGCGTGCGTGGCGTGCAGCTCGGCCCGGCGGGCCTCGTCCTGGCAGTTGGCCGCGTCCAGGTAGCGGTCGAGCGGGACCTTGGCGTCGATGACGACGGCCCGGTCGCCGGGGAGACGGACGACCACGTCGGGACGCCCGGACCGGTCACCCGCCGCCGCCGAGCCGAGCCCACCCTGCTCCACGAAGTCCGCGTGGCGGTCCATGCCGGCCTGCTCCAGCACCCGGCGGAGCTGCACCTCTCCCCACGCCCCGCGCACCGCGTTGTCGCGCAGGGCACCGGCCAGGTGCCGGGCCTCGGCCCGGATCTCCTCGTTGCTGCGCCGCAGCTCGGCGACGGCGTTGGTGAGCACCGCGCTCTCGGAGCGGCGCTGGGACTCGAGCTCGCGGAGCTGCGCCGCCTGCAGCTCGAGCTGCTGCACGACACGACTGCCCTGCGTCTGCCAGTGGCCGAGCGCCGTGGACTCGAGCGTCTGGTAGCGGGCGGTCGCGAGGTGCAGGAGCTGCTCTGACTGCTCGTGCAGCGTGGCACCGGCGACCGAGCGGTAGGCGTCGAGCAGCTGCTCGTCGGTCCGCACCGCGGCCTCGGCCGCCGCGACGCGCTCGCGCAGCGCCGAGCCCTCGACCGCGGCACGGCGGGCCCACACCAGGTGCACGACGACGGCGCCCACGGCCGCACCCGCGACGGCGGCGAGCAGGAGTGCGATCGGATCCATGGCCGGACATGGTGTCGTCGGGG
>JAEXGP010000154.1 GCA_023450775.1 Actinomycetes bacterium
CGGGAGCAGCGAGGGGTCGGCCGCGACCTCGCGCCGCACGTCGGGGTGGTCGCCGAGGATCCGGCCGAGCCAACCGATCAGCCGACCCGTCGTCTCGAAGCCCGCACCGGCGATGACCCCGACGAAGATCAGCAGCTCGTCCCGGGTCAACCGGCGCGTGACGCCGCTCGAGTCGGTGAACTCCACGTTGAGCAGCTCGGTGACGAGGTCGTCGGACGGATGCTCGGCACGCCAGTCGACGTACTCGCCGAAGCTGTCGGCGGTGAAGTAGCGGTCGCGGCGCACGGCCATGGGCCTGCCCTCTTCGGAGTGCAGGCGTCGGTCGGTGCGATCGCGCTCGGCGGGCTGCATGGAGTCGGGGATGCCGAGCAGCATCCCGATCGCCCGCATGGGCAGCTCGTCGCCGAGGTCGGTCACGAAGTCGAACCGGTCGGCACCCTCGAACGGCTCCAGGCACCTGATGCAGAAGGCCCGGATGCGGTCCTCGACGTCGCGCATGCGCCGGGGCGTGAAGGCCCGGGCCACGAGCGCACGGTGGATCGTGTGGTCCGGCGGGTCCTCGTTGATGAACATGCCGGGAGGGATCGCGGGGTCGGCCTTGATGACCTCCAGGATGTTGCCGTGGGCGGAGCTGTAGCGCTCCACGTCGCGGAACGCGGCCTCGATGTCCGCGAAGCGCGTCAGCGCCCAGAAGTCCTTCTCCTCGTTGTGGTACAGCGGCGCCTCTTCGCGGAGCCGGCGGTAGAGCGCGTTCGGGTCGGGCTCCCGCTCGACCGTGTACGGGTCGTAGTGGAGCTCCTGGCTGGCGATCGACATGAGACCCCCCGGTCGTCGCGCTCGGCGGTGCCGTGCGGTGCGTTCGCAGCGCGATCCGGCCCGATGCTGTGCGACTGCATAGCACACTCGGGTACGGTCGTGCCGTTGCATGAGACCACGCTGACCGTCCTGCGGAAACGCCGTTCTCGCCTGCGCTAGCTTCCCGACCGACCGACGTGCACCAGGGGTGGGGCCATGACCGACGACATCGACACGCCGGACTTCTTCACCGACGGGGAGCTGCTCCGCGACCCCTACGACTGGTTCCACGCGCTCCGCAAGGAGTGCCCGCTGCGGCGCGAGGTCCACCACGACGTCGTCATGGTCACCGGCTACGACGAGGTCGTGTCGATCTACAACGACACCGAGCACTTCTCGTCGTGCACCTCGGTCACCGGGCCCTTCCCCGGGTTCCCGGTGCCGGTCGACGGGCTCGACGACATCAGCGAGCTCATCGAGCAGCACCGCGACGAGCTGCCGTTCAGCGACCAGCTCCCCACGCTCGACCCGCCGGTGCACACGGACCACCGGGCGCTGCTGGCGCGGATGATCACCCCCAAGCGGCTGCGGGAGAACGAGGAGTTCATCCGCCGGATCGTCGACGAGCAGCTCGACGTGGCGCTGGCAGGCGACGGGCGCACCGAGATCATCGGCGACTTCGCCGCCCCGGTCGCCATGCTCGTGGTGGCCGACCTGCTCGGCGTGCCCGAGGAGGACCACCCCGAGTTCCGCGAGGCCATGCTCACCAAGGCCGGCACCGTGGGCAGCACCAAGGGCGAGAACATGCAGCACTCGCCGCTCGAGTACCTGTACGAGCGGTTCGGCGACTACATCGCCGACCGCCGGGCCGAGCCCCGCGACGACGTGCTGACCGGCGTCGCCTCGGCCACCTTCCCCGACGGCAGCACGCCCGAGGTGATCGACGCCGTCCGCGTGGCCGCCAACCTGTTCGCCGCGGGCGGCGAGACCACGGTGCGGTTGCTGAGCACCGCGGCCATGCTCATCGCCGAGGATCCGGAGCTCCAGGCGTCGCTGCGGGACGACCGGGACCTGATCCCGAACTTCATCGAGGAGTGCCTCCGCTACGAGTCCCCGGTCCGCGGGGACTTCCGCCTGTCCAAGGTGCCGGTCACCGTCGGCGGCGTCGACCTGCCGGCCGGGACCACCGTGATGCTCGTGAACGCGGCGGCCAACCGCGACCCGTCGCGGTTCCCCGACCCCGACGTGTTCGATCCGCAGCGCGAGAACGCCCGCAGCCACGTCACGTTCGGTCGCGGGGTCCACACCTGCCCGGGCGCCCCGCTGGCCCGCGCCGAGGCGGTCGTGGGCATCGGTCGCCTGCTCGACCGCACCACCGACATCTCGATCGACGAGGAGCAGCACGGGCCGCCCGACGCCCGCCGCTACCGCTACGTCCCCACGTTCATCCTGCGGGGACTGACGCAGCTGCACCTGCGCTCCACACCGGCGGCCAGGTGAGGGTCACCGTCGACCCCGACCTCTGCGCGGCGCACGGCGCGTGCATGGTGACCTGCCCCGAGGTCTTCCGGATCGGTGACGAGGGCTGGGCCGAGGTGCTCGTCGACGAGGTCCCGGCGGCGCTCGAGGAGCAGGTGCAGCGCGCGATCGTGCAGTGTCCGACGCAGGCGATCTCGGTCAGCTCAGACTGACGCACCGCGCCGGGCAGCACCGCACGCACCGCACCGCATCGCACCGAACAGACGCACGAGGGAGACCACATGCCGTTCCAGGGCACCACCGCGATCGTGACCGGCGGCGCGTCGGGCATCGGCCTGGCCATCGCCACGGCGCTCGCCGACCGCGGCTGCTCGGTGGCCGTGCTCGACCTCCACGAGGACGCGCTGGACGAGCAGGTCGAACGGCTGCGCGAGCGCGGCGGCGACGTCGCCGGCTACGTGTGCGACGTCACCGACCGCCCAGGGGTGGAGGCCACCGTCGAGCGGATCCGGGCCGAGCAGGGCGTGCCGCTGATCCTGGTCAACAACGCGGGCCGGCCACTCTTCCGCCCCTTCCTGTCGATCACCCTCGAGCAGTGGCAGCAGGTGATCGACGTGAACCTCACCGGGACGTTCCACCTGTGCCAGGTGGTGCTCCCCGGGATGGTCGACGCCCAGTGGGGACGGATCGTCAACATCTCGTCGTCGAGCACCCATGGCGGCCAGCCGTACCTCTCGGGCTACGTGGCAGCCAAGAGCGCGGTGGTCGGGCTGACCAAGTCGCTCGCCCTCGAGCACGGGCCCGACGGCATCACGGTCAACACCATCCCGCCCGGCTTCATCGACACGCCGATGCTCCGGGCCGACGCCGAGCGCGGCCGGCTGGGCCCCGGGGGCGTGGAGGACGCGGTGGCACGCACCCCGGTGCGCCGCATCGGCCAGCCCGAGGACATCGCGAACGCCTGCGTGTTCCTCTGCCAGGACGAATCGTCCTACATCACCGGCCAGGTCATCGGCGTGAACGGCGGCCGCAACACCTGAGCGACGCGCCCTGGACCCGGGACGCGTCGCGCCCACATCGGGCGCGGGACGACCCGAGCTCAGCGCACCGCCGGGCCGGGCTGAACTCGGGACGCGTCGCGCCCACATCGGGCGCGAGACGACCCGAGCTCAGCGGGCGGGTCAGCGGTCGACGGGGGCGAAGCGGTCGCGCAGGGCGCGCTTGGCGAGCTTGCCGGCCTCGGTGCGGGGCAGGTCGTCCGCGAAGAACCACCGTCGGGGCACCTTGAAGCTGGCGAGCCGCTCGCGGCAGTGGGCGTCGAGCTCGGCCTCGAGCCCCGCGCCGACGGCCGAGCCCTCGACCGGCTGGACGACGGCGGCCACGGTCTCGCCCCAGTCCGGGTCGGGCACGCCGATCACCCCGACGTCGTGGACCGCCGGGTGCTCGAGCAGCACCGCCTCCACCTCGGCCGGGTACACGTTGGTGCCGCCCGTGATGATCATGTCCTTGGCGCGGTCGGCGATGAAGAGGAAGCCGTCCTCGTCCAGGTAGCCGACGTCGCCCAGGCTGAACCGCCGGCCCCGGAACGCCGCGGCCGTCTGGTCGGGGTCGTCGTGGTAGGTGAAGCCCACGCCGTTGTCCACGTAGATGTGGCCGACCTCGCCGGCGGGCAGCTCGTTGCCGTCGTCGTCGAGGATCGAGAGGCGCACGCCCCTGACCGCCCGGCCGACCGTGCCGGGATGGGCGAGCCACGCCGCGGGTTTGGCGATCGTGGCCGCGCCCTCCACGCCGCCGTAGGTCTCCCAGATGACCGGCCCCCACCAGTCGAGCATCTGCTCCTTCACGGCACGCGGGCACGGAGCGGCCGAGTGCACGATCGAGTGCAGGCTCGACACGTCGTAGCGCCGGCGCACCTCCTCGGGGAGCTGCAGCAGCCGGTGGAACTGCGTGGGGACCATGTAGCCGGAGCGGATGCGGTGCTCCTCGATGGTGGCCAGCGTCGCCTCGGCGTCGAAGCGGTCCATGATCACCAGCGCGTGCCCCACGTTGAGTCCACCCAGGTAGTAGGCGTGCGAACCCCCGTGGAACATGCCGGTCGACACGAGCATGGGCCCCTCGAACGGGCGGAAGTCGAACGCCCGACCGAAGACCGCGGCGTCGTCGGCGAGCTGGCCGACGTCGCCCTCGGGCAGCGGCCGGCGGATGCCCTTGGGGTGCCCGGTCGTGCCGGAGGTGTAGACGAACAGGCCGCCCTGGCGCCGGTCGGGCGGCACCGTGGTGGGGTGCCCGGCCCGGGCCTCGTCGAGCGAGGTCAGCCCGTCGACCGGGCCGAGCGGCAGCACCGACAGGTCCAGGTCCGACGTGTCGACGTCGTCGAGGAGCGGTGCGAAGCGCGCGCCGAGCAGGAGCACCCGGGCGCCGGAGTGACGGAGGATCGCCTCGAGCTCGTGCGCGCTGAGGTGCGTGTTGAGCGGGATCATGTGCAGGCCGCTCTCGTGACACGCGAGCGACGCCTCGAGGATGGCGTTGCCGTTGTCGGCCATGACCGCCACCGGCGACTCGGGTCCCGCGCCGAGGTGCCGGAACAGGTGGACGAGCTGGTGCGCCCGAGCCGCGAGCTCCCCGTACGTGAGCGGTCCGTCCGGTCCTGCGAGCACGGCCGGTGCGTCGGGGTGGTCCTCGGCGATCCACCAGAACCCGAGCCGTCGATCCCACGGGTGCGCCGGCGTCGTCCCCTCCATGCTGAAAATACTAACCGCTTTTCCTGACCCGGCTATCGTCCGCTCATGGTCGACGTCGAACGGTTCCGCGCCGAGGTGCGGGAGTTCCTGGACGCCCGCTACCCGCTGCTCGATCCCCTCGCCGACGACCGGCGTGAGGACATCATCTCCCGCACCCCCGACGGCGAGCAGGCGTTCGTGGACGACGCGGTCGCGCTCCAGCGCGAGCTCGCCGCCGCCGGCCTGGCCGCGGTCCACGTCCCGGTCGAGTACGGCGGCCGCGGTCTCACGCCCGAGCACCAGAGGACGCTCGACGCGGAGCTCCGTCGCTACGACGCGCCGTCGCTGCGACCGCTGCGGATCGGCATGCACCTGGCGCTCGCCACCCTGCTGCGATCGGCGTCCGACGAGCAGAAGGCCCGTTACGTGCCACCGCTCGTCCGGGCCGAGGAGCAGTGGTGCCAGCTGTTCTCCGAGCCTGACGCCGGCTCCGACCTGGTGGCGCTGCGGACGCGGGGGGTCCGTGAGGGCGACGGCTGGGTGCTCGACGGCCAGAAGGTGTGGTCGTCGTACGCGGCTCGGGCGGACTTCGGCCTGCTGCTGGCACGCACCGATCCCGACGCGGCCAAGCCGCAGGCCGGCATCACGATGTTCATCCTGCCGATGGACGCCCCGGGCGTGACGGTCCGGCCGCTCGTCGACATCACCGGCGGCCGCCACTTCAACGAGGTGTTCCTGGAGGGGGTGCGGCTGTCCGACGACGACGTCATCGGCGAGGTCCACGGCGGCTGGTCGGTCTCGCAGGGAACCCTCGGCGGCGAGCGCTCGGGCTACATGGGCGGCTCCGGCGGCGGGCGGCGACGCCGGCAGGTCGTCCGGGCGGCCACGCAGGCCGGACGACTCGACGACCCCGTCGTCCGCCAGCGGATGATGCGCGTGGTCACGTCGGAGCGGATCCTCGAGTGGGTCCGCGACCGCTACGCCGGCGGCACGCTGTGCGGCGGGCACCCCGCCGCCGGCTCGATGATGAAGCTGGCGGGCGGGACGCTCGAGCAGGACTGCGCCGAGCTCATCGCCGACATCGCCGGCGCCGCCGGCCAGGCGTGGTGCCCCGACGACCCGGACGGCGACGTCGTCGCCCACGACCTGAACGCCACCCGGCAGGCGCGCATCGCGGGCGGCACCCACGAGATCCAGCGCAACCTGCTGGGCGAGCGGGTGCTCGGACTCCCCCGCCAGCCCAGCTGATCGGCCGCACCGACCGGGCCGCCCCGGCACGCCCGCGCCCGGCCGCTCCCACCCTGCGGCGGGAGCTCACTCCACCGCGAGGATCGTGACCGGCTCGTCGGGGTCGTGGGCGTCGATCGTGTAGCGCATGGTGGCGTCCCAGTGCGCGGCGGCGCCCGCGTCGTCGCCGGCCTCGATCAGCTCCAGCAGCTTGCCATAGCCCCGCACCGCACGCCGCATGAGGCGCTGGTCGAACCGGTCGACGTTGCGCGTGTAGTAGGCGCGCACCATGTGCTGCAGGAGCTTGCTCAGCGTGGACAGGGTGTGGTTGCCCGAGCTCTCGACGAGCGCGTCGTGCACGCCGACCGCGGCCAGGGCGAACGCCATGGCGTCGTCGGCCTCGGCGGCCTCCTCGGCCCGGCCGATCGCGTCCCGCAGCAGGTCGAGGTCCGCGGTGCGGCGACGGCGGGCGAGCTGACCCGCGATCTGGGGCTCGAGCAGGCGGCGGGCCTCGTCCAGGTCGCCCACGGACGTGCCCTGGAGCTGCAGCGACGCGGCGAGCGCCATCGAGATCGGCACCAGGTCGGGGTGCGTGACGATGGGACCACCACCCCGGCCCCGCCGGATCGTGATGAGCCCCTGGGACTCGAGCACGCGCAGCGCCTCGCGGAGCGTGGTGCGGGCCACGCCGAACTGGGCGGTCAGGTCCTCCTCGACGGGGAGACGCTCGCCCTCCGCCAGCTCGCCGCTGAGGATCCGGGCACGGAGCTCGTCGGCCACGACGGCGTGCGTCTTGCGCCTGGGCCCCTCGGTCGCCATCGAAATCAGTCTACGATTTTCGGCCGTGACCGACGGCGGGGGCTACCAGACCATCGAGTTCGAGCTGCGCGACCACGTCGCCACGATCACGCTCGACCGACCCGAGCGGATGAACTCGTTCAACCGGACGATGTGCGACGAGCTGCAGCACGCGTGGGCGACCGTGCGGGACACCGACGACGTCCACGTGGCGGTGCTGCGAGCCAACGGCGACCGCGCGTTCTGCACCGGCCTGGACGTCAAGGAGGGCGCGTGGTGGCGTGACCAGAACATCTGGAACCACGTCGACCCCGGCGCCTACCTGGGCCCCCGGTCCAACAAGGTCTGGAAGCCGGTGGTCTGCGCCGTCCAGGGCATGTGCGCCGGCGGCGGCCAGTACATGGTCAACGAGTGCGACATCGTCCTCGCAGCCGAGGACGCCACGTTCTTCGACCCGCACGCCAACGGCTCGATCGTCTCGGCGGTCGAACCGATCGGCATGCTGCACCGCGGGGTCCCGCTCGGCGAGGTCCTCCGCTGGGCGCTCATGGGATCCGACGAGCGCCTGACCGCGGCCACCGCGCAGCGCATCGGACTCGTGACCGAGGTCGTCCCCACGGCCGAGCTGCGCGACCGGGCCGCCGACATCGCGGCGCAGATCGCGGGCCGGGACCCGATCGCCATCCAGGGCACGGTGCGCGCGATCTGGGAGGCCACAGAGATGCCGCCGGCCATGGCCAAGCAGAACGGCCTGCTCTACACCCACGTCGGCAACCGCCCGCCCGAGGAGCGCACCAAGCAGCCTCGTCGCGAGGAACCCCCGCACCTCCGCTGAGCGCCCTCCTCCCGTTCTGTTCCACCTTCCCGACGCTGGAGCGTCGAGAAGGTGGAACGAAACGCCGGCGGGACGGCGAGCTCAGCCGGCGGCCGTGTCGCGGAGGCGGTCGATCTCGTGCTCGAGCATCGCCTCGATCGACTCTGCCGGCGGGTGCGGCAGGACCACCGGGCCGTGCTCGCGACTCGGCAGCAGCACCACCGCGCTGCCTGGGCTGGTCACGACCCCGCGCTGGTTGGTCACCCGGATGTCCAGGTGCACCTCGGAGCGGACGCCGTCGGGCCCGTCGACCTGGCACTTGTCGGTCACCTCGCCGGTGAGCCACGACGCATCGCCCATGAAGTTGAAGCGACGGTGCTGGCACTCCAGCTTCCAGAGCCAGGCGTCGTCGCCCATCCAGTCCGTCACCAGGTGGCAGAGCCACGCCTCCCGGAGCCCGCCGTAGTCGTAGGAGGTCGGCAGCCCCAGCTCTCGGGCCCGCTCGGGCTCCCAGTGCAGGCGCTGCACGGTGTCCGGCACGTTCAGCGAGTTCGGCGGGTACAGCCCCGGCGCCTTCTGGCGGACCTTCCACGCCAGCCGGAAGCTCCCGGGCGGCGTGAGCTGCATGCCCCACCCCAGGTGCCACACCACCACGTCCGTCGTCGTGAGCGGCCCCTTGACCTTGCGGTCGACCTCGTCGCCGACCTCCACGTCCTCGAACCACCGGGGCTCGGCCCCCCGACGCGTCTCCGCGGCGTACGCGGCGTCGATCTCGGCGAGCTGGTCGGACGTGTAGGGCTCGGCCAGCTGATGGCGGTCGCTGCGGTCCTCGGAGCGCTCCTTGGATGCGCCGCGCTCGGTGTTGACCCACGTGCCGCGGCGGATGGCGTGGAGCCGGTCGTGCTGGTCCGCGTAGATGAAGTCGTGCATCACGTGCGCGCTCCGGCCGCCGAAGTCGCTGCGCTTGTCCTGCACACCCACCTGCGCCCGGAGGCACTTCAGGCGGTCGCCGAGCTGCAACGGCCGCCACCACTCGAAGCCCATCACCGCCTGGTAGGAGCCGAGCCCGGCGAAGGGATCGCCGCGCAGCACCTCCTTGTGCTCGGGCGGCGTCGGGCGGGGCGAGGCGTCCTCGCCCATCGTGTAGAGGAACGCGGGCGGCGCGATGATGCCGCCCCAGCGCGACGCGGCGGCGTGCTCGTCGTCGCAGTACAGCGGGTTGTCGTCGCCGTACCCGTAGGCGAAGTGGCGGATGCCGTCGCGGGACACCTCGAAGTTGTGCGGCGGGTTCGGCAGGCGGATCGGCACGCCGACGCGGGCCCGCGACCGCTCGAAGCTGACGTCCGTGAGCCGGCCGTAGTCGGGGTCGCGGGTGTCGGTCACCGTGCGCTGCTCGGTCATGTGGTGCCTTTCAGCAGGTCGACGATCGCCTCGGAGTACGCCTGCCCACGGCGGGGCGAGACCATGAACGACGGCCGGGAGTGGAAGCGCAGGTCCGGCAGGCGACGCCGTGCCGCCAGACGGTCGCGCGCCTCGGCGGCGGTGCCGTAGGCGGCGATGGCGTCGAGCATCTCGGTGGGCACCGCCGCGGCCATCGTGTCCAGGTCGCCGGAGCGGAACGCGTCGCGGATCGCGAGCACGTCGCTCCCCCACCCGTGCAGGTTCGTCAGCGAGTCGTAGGTCTTCACGGTGACGTAGAAGCCGACCATCAGCCGGGCGTCGCGCTCGGCCCGCGCCGGGTCCTCGTCGTCGACCGAGGTGATCACCCATCCCCAGCGCAGCAGGTCGGCCGGGTCGCGCCCGGCGGCCTCGGCGCCCTCGGCGAGGTTCGGGTCCACGACCTCGTCCCACCACCGGTCGGTGAACAGCCCGTGGGTGATGATCCCGTCGGCGACACGGCCGGCCACCCGCAGCATCCCCTTGTTGAACGCGCCGAGCACGATCGGCACGTCGATCTCGCCGAGCACCGGCGCCATGATCGTGGCGTCGATCGGATAGAAGTCGCCCTCGTGGTGCACGGGTCGGCGGTTCGGCGCGGTCAGGTAGGCCCGCACCGCACCGACCATGTCGGCCATGCGTTCGAGCGGCCGGTCCGCTGGCACCGAGAACCAGTCCTCGTTCATGCGCCGGGTCCCGGAGCCCAGGCCCAGGAACGTCCGTCCCGGGGCCAGCTTGTCCACGTGGCGCATGGCGGAGGCGTGGACGAACGGCGACCGGGCGAAGGCGTAGGCCACGCCGGTGCCGATGCGAGCGGTCGTGGTGTTGGCCGCCATCTCCGCCAGCGTCACGTACGCGTTGCCGTCGACGAACTCGCCGGCGCAGAACGCCTGGCAACCTGCGGCCTCGGCCTCCTGCGCCACACGGATCCCCGGCCAGCTCATCGCCCAGCTCATCCGGACCTCCTGATCTCCCTGAACGGCAGCTCCGCGTCCACGCTCGGCTCACGGGGCAGGCCCAGCGACCGCTCGCCGATCACGTTGCGCTGGATCTCGTTCGTGCCGCCGCCCAGCGCGGGCACGAACGACGACAGGGCCGTGCGGGCCACCTTCCCGCCGTCGTCGGCCGACCCGGCGGCGAGCATCCCCCCGGCACCGCAGACCGCCAACGAGAGGTCGCGGGACTCGGCGGCCAGCGCCGCGAGGTCCAGCTTCAGCAGCGGTCCGTCGAGCGCCGTCGGCACCCGGGCCCGCGCCAGGTCACGCATGCGCCGGCCGTTCAGCCGGTACACCTCGCTGTGGACGTGGAAGCGGACGAGCCGGTCGACGAGGACCGGGTCGCGCTCCGCGCCGTGACGTCGGGCCAGTTCGAGCATCGCCCTGGAGCTGAGCAGCACGGCCTGGCGCCGGGGCCGGCCGCCGGCGTCGGTCCAGGCGCGCACCAGGTCACCGACGCGGCGGTCCAGGTTGCCGCCGAGCGAACCCGCATCGGCCGGCACCGCCCCGCCACCTGCGCCGCCCGCGGTCCACGCC
>JAEXGP010000060.1 GCA_023450775.1 Actinomycetes bacterium
GGGATGATCCGGGCGGGCGGCTCGGCACCGGCGGCCCGTGCCACCAGATCGCTCTGCAGCCCGGCGCAGTTGACCAGGGTCCGGGCCCGCACGTCGCCGGTCGTGGTGGCGAGCCGGTGGACGCCGCCCACGCTCACCGCCGCGGTCACCCGGCACGAGGTGCGGAGCACCCCGCCGGCGGCCGCGACGTCGGCGGCCAGGTGGTGGCCGACCGCGACGAAGTCGACGATGCCGGTCTCGGCCACGTGGAGCGCGGCGATGCAGTCCAGGTGCGGCTCGAGCTCGGCGGCCTGGGCGGCGTCCATCCGCCGGACGGTCAGTCCGTGCCCGCGGCCGCGGTCCTCGAGCGCCGCCAGCCCTGCCAGCTCGTCCGTCGTCGTGGCGACGACGAGCTTGCCGGTGATCTCGACCGGCACGCCGCGCGACCGCGCGTAGTCAGCCATCGACCGGCTGCCGGCCCGGCACATGCGGGCCTTCGCCGAACCCGGGCGGTAGTAGAGGCCCGAGTGGATCACCCCGCTGTTGCGTCCGGTCTGGTGCCGGACGACGTCGGGCTCCTTCTCGAGGACGACGACCCGCCGTCGCGAATCGGCGGCGAGCACCGCACGGGCGGTGGCCAGCCCCACGATCCCGCCGCCGACGACGGCGACGTCGAACAGCTCGCCCATCGCCGGGTTCAGAGCGCCGGTGTCTCGGCCCGCAGCTCGTCGGGGTGCCGCAGCTCCAGCGTGACCAGCAGCGCCACCAGCGCGCTGGCGACCAGCCCGGCGGCGACCATGCCCAGCTCGACGCGCAGGAAGAGGTCCCGACCGTTGGTCGCGACGATCGCCAGGAACGCCACGGTCGCCAGTCCCCACGGCCAGCCGGTCTGGCGCTGGTGGTGCAGGGCGATCTGCGCCTGGTTCAGCGTGAGCGCCGCGGTCATCAGCATGGACGCCAGCGTCAGGAGCGCCATGTCCCGGGCGCCGAGCAGCGCGAACTCCTCGCCGAAGAGCACCTTGACCGCCAACGGCCCGAGCGCCGCGGCGCCGAGCACGGCGAACGTGGTGCAGGCGGCCATGGCGACGTTCAGGCGCCGGAGGTCGCTGCGGAACCCGGCCAGGTCGCCCAGGGCGGCCAGCCGCGACAGGCGCGGCAGCACGATCGCCTGGATGGCCTGGAACAGGAACAGCGGGATGCGGGCGATCACCAGGCCGGACAGGAAGATGCCGGCCTTGTCGGCGTCCACCCTGCTACCGATGACCTCGATCGCGACCGTGCCGATGTTGATCGCCAGCGCGCTGAGGAACGACGTGAGCAGCAGGAACCCCATGGACGCGGACAGCTGGCCCCAGGGCGGGGCCACGTCGGGCGCGCCGGGGGCCGGTCGGAACGTCGTGGTCGTGGTCGACAGGTCGACGACGGGGGCGGTGCGCCGGCGGTGGCGCAGGCACGCGAAGGCGACGGCGATGCCGACGTAGGCGCTGCCCGCCACGATCAGGCCGTACGCCGACGGGTGCAGCGCTCCCCACCACAGCAGCCCGATCCCGGGCAGCGCCTTGCCCAGGGCATCGGCGGCGAACATCAGCCCGTAGCCGTGGAACCGGTGCTCGCCCGACAGGACGCCCCGCAGCACGAACATGAGCCACACGCCGACCAGGCCGAACAGCAGCAGCCACACGAACGCCACGTCGCCCCGGAACAGCGAGTCCGCGAACCGGTCGCGAGCGACCACGCCGACCACGAGGGCGACGACCAGCACCGCTCCCGACGCGATCGTCACCCGGTGCACCAGGGAGTTCCACCCCGATCCGCGCGCCGCGCGGGCGGCGATCGACCGCGACAGCTCCTGCTCCACCGGGATGAAGAGGCCGTTGCCGATCAGGAACAGCACCACCCAGAGGACCGACACGACGGCGAACTTGTCGGGTCCGAGGTCGCGACCGGCGGCCGACAGGAAGACGTAGGACGCCACGCCGTCGAGCAGGAGACCGAACGTGAGCGACGAGCGGCCGCCGACGAGCGCGGAGCGGAGCCACGCCGCGGGGCCCTGGGGCAGCCGCGGCGCCGGGACCTCCGGGTCCAGCGCAGCGGGTCCGAGCCCGTCGGGCCCGGCAGCGACAGCGGGTCCGGCAGCGACGGTGGGCTCGACAGCGCCAGCGGGATCGACAGCGACAGCGGGATCGGCCGGAACGACGGCATCGGTGTCCAGCGCCACGCCGGTCTCCGACGCCGGGACGGACGCCGGCGGCGGACCGGTGGCGGCGCGGCCCTGCACCGATCCTCCTGCCTCCCGAGCCTGCACGGTGAGAGCCTACGTGGGTCGGGCCCGCACGCCAGCGATCGGCGGCGCGATCCACCCGAGGGGTGTCCGCCCCCACACCCGGGTCCCGGCCCGTGCACCGCCGCGCCGGTCGATTCCCCCGGCCGACCGCTCAGTCTCCACGGTGCTCCGGCCGATAATGGGCCGATGGGACGACGCCTCAGGATCCTGCTCGCCGCCGGGGTGCTCGTGGTGGCCCCGACCTCCGCGGTGGGCGTCATCGTCAGCGCGCCGCCGGTCGCCGCGCAGTCCTCGACGGTCACACCGGGCCGCACCAACGTGGTCGCGCCGAACGACTACTTCACGTCGATGTGGCACGACCCGCTCGACTTCAACAATCCCGAGGACTTCGACACCACCCCCAACCACATGGTCATGGGCGGGTCGTCCAACCTGGCCTTCGGGAGCCTGAACATCAGCGGCGCGCAGCAGGTCTTCCTCCTGCGCTCCGACCCGGGGTCGTATCCGACGAGCGCCACCCGTGACCCCCGCAGCCGCCCGCTGGACGCGGCCCGCTTCCGCCGCGTCACGTTCCGGATGTACTCGGACCGCAACACCGACGCCGCCATCTACTTCCGCCAGTGCAACAGCTGCGCCGACGGCCTGAAGTACTTCCGGGTGCGGGCCGGCTGGCACAGCTACGACCTGGACATGACCGGGCCCTGGGACATGGACGGGCTCGAGTCCTCCTCCCTGCCGCCGGTGCGCGGCGCGGCGTGGGGCGGGTGGATCGAGATGATGTGGATGGTCACCAGCTACGACGCCGGCAACCTCCCGAACCTGTCGATCGACGACATGCGCATCGTCGAGCCGACCGCGGACCTGCCGCTCAACATCAACGCCGGCTCCGGCCAGGTCGACCTCTGGATGGACCTGGACGACAACCAGGGCAACGACGGCTCCCCGGGCCCGGCCTCGAACAGCGCGTCGCGGATCGGGACGGTCAACGCCACCGGGCTGGTCGGTCTGCCGAGCGGCATCCTCCGCCGTGGCGAGACCGCCCGCTTCTACACCGTCCGCAACGGCGTGAAGTCCGCCATGTCGTCGCCGGTGGCCATGCCCGCCACCTCCATGCCGTCGCCGCGGGTGCTCACGCCGTGGGAGGGCGGCGGCGAGGACTGGGCCACGGTCGTCCGCTGGGACCCGTGGGACATGGACCAGCCGTCGGACGTGGCCGCGGTCCGCAACGCCGGCGCGGTCTTCAACTGGGGCATGCTCG
>JAEXGP010000149.1 GCA_023450775.1 Actinomycetes bacterium
TCGGCGTGCCGATCATGACGCTCTACGGCTACGTGCCCAACAAGCGGGCGCTCGACGCGCTGGTCGCCGACGCCGTCCTGGCCGAGGTCACGATCCCGGAGCCCGACAGCGGGTCCTGGGACCGACGACTCCACACGATGCTCTGCGAGGCCCGACGCGTGCTCGTCAAGCGCCCCCGGCTCGCGGCTGGCGACACCTCCGCCCGGGGCAGCGCCGTCGAGCTGGTACATGGCGGCTCGTACGGACGGGAGGCGACGCGGCTCGCCACCGCGGTGGTCGGTCTCCTCGAGGAAGGCGGGTTCGGTCCCGAGGAACAGCTCACCTGCTTCCGGACGCTGTTCATCTACGTCACGGGCTACACCGAGCCCGACGAGCACGCGCCCCTCTCGACGCTCGACCGAGCGACCGACGGCCCTGGCCCGCAGGAAGCCTTCGCCGTGGGTCTCGAAGCGCTGATCCACGGACTCGTCCATCTGCTTCGATCACCACAGGACGGCGCCGGCGAACGGCGTGCCGGACCCCGGGTCGAGGGCGGACGAGGACGAAGCGGAGCACTTCTGCGAGCCGGGGAGTTCGACACCGAGGAGATGAGCTGATGCCTGCCACGGAGGACCTGCCCGACCATCTGGCCCGGGCCGTGGCCTGGGTGGAGGCGACGGTGGGCCCGGTGGTGGCCGTCGAGCAACAGGCCCGGTGGCGGCCCTCGCTGTACCTGGACGTGGAGGCCGACGGGCGGCGCCAGGAGTTGTACTTCCGAGGCGACCGCCCCGAGACCCAACGGGCGGTCGGCGACGGGGGCATCGCGCAGGAGCACGGGGTGCTGCGCCTGCTGGAGGACCGGGGGCTGCCCGTCCCTCGGCTCGTCGGCTTCTGCCCGGAGCCGGAGGGCATCCTCATGGAACGTTCCCCGGGTCGTCCCGATCTGAGCTCCGCGGTCGACGAGGCCGAGCGCCGTCAGGTCCTCGACCAGTACCTGGCCTTTCTGGCCGAGCTGCACGCCATCGCCCCGGCCGACGCTGCCGGGCTCGGTCTCCGGCACCCCGACGGTTCCGAGCAGGTGGCGCTGGCCGACCTCGACGAATGGGAGCGTCGCTACCGGGAGCAGCGCTGGCGCCCTGAGCCACTCATCGAACTGGTGCTGCGCTGGGTGCGGACCCACGTTCCCGACGACCGCCACGAGGTCTGCCTCTTGCACGGCGACGCCGGCCAGTTCCTGTTCGAGGACGGCCGGATGACCGCGGTGCTCGACTTCGAACTGGCCGCGTTGGGCGACCCGCTGGCCGACCTCGGCGCTCTGTTGCTGCGCGACCTGTCCGAGCCGCTCGGCGACCTCCGGCGCGCCATGGTGACCTACCAGCAGCTGGCCGGCCGGACCGTCGACCCTGACGTGGTCGCGTTCCATGCCGTGCGCTTCGGGATCTGCACCCCCATGGGCACCGCCGGCGTCGTCGGGCTCCCTCTCGCCATGGTCAGCTGGCCCCAGTACGAGTCCTGGTACCGGGTCGTCGGCCGCGTCGCCCTCCAGATCCTCGCCCGCCGAGAGGGGATCGATCTGGACCCGCCCGACCTGCCCGAGCTCGACGCGCCGTCCACGAGTCCTGCGCTCGGGGCCCGCTGGCTGGTCGAGGCGCTGGCGGCGATCGCCGACGGGCACCCGATCGACTCCACCGAGCGCTTCGAGGCGGACATGGCCCGGCGAGGGGCCGTCTACGTGGAGCGGGCCCTTGCGCTGGCGGAGGAGATGGAGGCCGCCGACCTCGACGACGCTGCCGCCTTCCTGGGCCATCGTCCGGCCGATGCGGGCGAGTGTGCTGCTGCCCTCGAGGAGCTGGCCGCCGAGGCGTGGCCGCGGTCGGGGCCCGCCGGGTGGGAGGCCGACCTCGTGCGGTGCCTGCACCGTCGAGCACTGCGCCAGGAGCACCTGCTGGGCCCGGCCCTGCGGGAGCTCGAGGGAGTGCACGCCCAGGACGTCGGCTGAGGCCGCCGGCCGCCGCGTCCTCGATCGTGGTGGTTCCCGGCCGTGACCAACTGGCGACGATCACCCCGGACGGTGCGCGAACGGGCCATCGGTCTGCCCCAACGGTCAGATGACCGAGGCGATCCGGCGACGGGCGGATCGACTCGTGCCGAGCGCGCGTGCGAGCATCCCAGCCCGAGAAGGGGAGACCAGAGCATGAGCGACACCGCGCACGGTCCGGGCTGGTGGTTGGCGGCCGACGGCAAGTACTACCCGCCGGAACAGCATCCGGACTACCAGCAGCAGATCGCGGCGCGTGCAGCCGAGCAGCAGCAACCGACGGCACCACAGGCGGCAGTGCAGCCGCAGGCAACGGCGCCCGGTCCGGGGTGGTGGTTGGCGGCCGACGGCAGGTACTACCCGCCGGAGCAGCACCCCGAGTACCGGCGACAGGTCGCTCCTCCTCCGACCGCTCCTCGAGCCGCTCCGCCCTCTGCACCGGGATGGCAAGCGGCAGCCCAACCGGCTGCGGCGCCGTACCAGCCGGCGGCGCTGCAGGGGTCACGAGGGACGGCGTCGGCGTCGGGCGAGACCACGATGTTCATCGCTGGCCTGGTGAGTGCGATCGCCGTTGTGGTCGGCGCCCTCCTGCCATGGGTCAGCGTCTCGACCGCGTTCGGAACCCTCTCCGTGAGTGGCACCGAGGGCGACGGCGTGCTGACGATCGGCGGTGCGGTCGTCGCGGGAGCACTCCTGCTGTTCGGACGTGGCCGGAAGTGGGCCGCCGTCATCGCAGCCGTCGTCGGGGTGATCGTGACGATCATCGGCGTCTACGACCTGGCGAACGTGTCCTCGGCCGCCGCGGATGCATCGAACGAGTTCGCTCACGGGTCGGCGGGGGTCGGGCTGTGGCTCACGGTCGTGGCCGGCATCGCCCTGACCGGCTGCTCGGTCGTGGCGGCTGCTCGGTCGTAGCAACCGAAGTCGCGTCAGCGAGCGCCCGGCGCGCTCGGCCGAGACTCCGACGACGGTTCCCGCCGATCTGGGCGCCTGCTCGCGACCAGTAGCTTCGGCCCGATGCCGCACCTGCCCGGAAGCCCGGCGTGGCAGCGCCTCGCCTCGCACTCGACGGTGCTCGACTACCACCTGAGCATGCTGCACGACACCGCGCGCATGGACGCGTTCCGGCGGGCCATCGACACCGTCGTGCAGCCCGGCGACGTGGTGGTCGACCTCGGCTGCGGGAGCGGCGTCCTGTCGTTCATGGCGTGCGAGGCGGGCGCGCAGAAGGTGTTCGCCATCGAGGGTGGTCCCGTGATCGAGGTCGCCCGCGAGCTCGCCGTCGACAACGGGTTCGCCGACCGGATCGAGTTCCTCGAGGGCTGGTCGCTCGAGGTCGGCCTCCCGGAACCGGCCGACGTGCTCATCTCGGAGACCCTGGGCAACGCCGGGTTCGACGAGGGGATCGTGGCCTGGACCGCCGATGCCCGGCGACGCCTGCTCCGACCTGGTGCCGCGATGCTCCCGGCTCGGGTGCGCACCTGGGTGGCCGGCGTCGAGTCGGCCGACGAGTACGCCGTGGTGTCGGACTGGCAGACCGTCGACCTGCCGTACGACTACGCCACCGCGCACCGGCGGGCGTCACGGACGCTCTGGTACGCGGACTTCACGCCGGCCGACCTGCTCGGGCAGCCGGAGCTTGCCGCCGACGTCGATCTCACGAGCGCCTCCGACGAGACCATCGCGTCCGCCGGGACGTTCCAGGTGGACCGGGATGGCACCCTGCACGGACTGGCGTGCTGGTTCGACTCCCTGCTGTGCGCCGGGGTCACCGTCGACAACATGCCGCCCCGCACCGGGTCCAGCTGGTCCCACGGCTTCCTGCCGCTGCCCGAGCCGATGGCGGTCATCGCCGGCGAGAAGCTGTCCTGGGAGGTGACCGTGTCGCCCGACGGCGAGCACTGGACCTGGCGGGTCGTCCGTGCGAGCGCTTCGCCGCCGGAGGCCGCCGGCGCAGCAGACACCGCCTCCGCCTGAGGTCTCGTCACGAGTCGATCCAGCGGCGGATCGCCGCCCGGGCGGTCCGATTCCTGGCACCGATGAGGCGCAGCTCGACGAGTTGCTGCTGGACGAGCGTGGCGTAGGTGCTGGCGAGCTCGTCGGCCGGACGGGGTCGTCCGTCGCTCTCCTGGACGAGGTCACGCACGACCGCCTCGACATGCCGCACGGCGAGCGGCGGTCCGGAGGCGGCCGAACGATCGCAGGTGGACTGGACCAGTCGCCTCGCCAGGCGGTCGGTCGGGGGCTGCGCGCCGGTGCGGCGCCACGCCTCGGCGAGGTGGTCGAACAGCCGGGTCCAGTCGTGGTGGTCCAGCAGCGGGAAGGTGCGGTCGATCCGGTGGAGCGCGCGTGCCACCTCTGGCACCGCCACGTCGGGCTCCTCGGCGGATTCCGCACCGGCGATGTCGCCGCCGTCCGCGGCGCCGCCGTCCGGCACGTCACGCTCGACCTCGTCGTCCGCGCCGTTCTCCGACGCCGGCAGGACGAAGGCGTTGCGGCCGGTGGTGATCTCGGCGGCCGGCACCGCAGCGTTCAGGAAGCGCTTGAACGTGCCGGCACCGAACCAGTCGTCGGTGATCTCCGCCCCGTGCTCGCGCTGGAGCTCCCAGGCCAACGCCGCCAGGTCCACCGGCCGGTCGAGACCGCGCCACCGGGCGTCGAGGTACGCCGCAGCGTCCGCCGCCTGCTCGGCCCGTCGGCCCTGCCCACCCGCGTGCGCGGGCTCCGCGGCGTCGCCGTCCGTCGTGATGTCGCGCGGGGACCGCGTGACGGCCGCTTCGTCCAACCGGTCGAGCTCGTCGCGCAGATCCTCTGCGATGTCGTCGAGGGTCGACAGCAGGTCCGCCATGCGCCGGCTGAGGACCTCCACGAGCGGCGGCAGCTCGCCGTCCTTCTTATACGTGTCCTCGTGGGTCAGCTCGCCCCATCCGTCCTGGAGCAGGGTCCGGACCTGCAACTCGCAGGTCACCGGGTGGCGAGTTCCGCCGATGTCGACCGCGACGCCCAGGTTCACGTGCCAGCCGCGGTAGCCCGACGGGCGGGGCCGGTCCAGGTAGTCGCGTTCGCTCGCAGGGTCGACCCAGAGAGGAGAGCGGCCGTCGTCGGCGAGCGGGAGCGCGTCGAGGACCTCTCGGGCGACGTCGACGTCGCGACGGTTCGTGCAGGTCAGCCGGACGCCGAGGAGGTCGTCGATCACCACCGGGATGTCCTCGACCGCGTCGATGCGCTCGACGTAGCGCCGCGAGCCCAGCTTCCGCCATGCCCGCGGCTTGGACTTCACCCGACCGACGGGTCCACGGATGCGGGCGAGGTCCCGCTCGGAGAGCGCGTCATGGAGCAGTCCGCCGACGGCGGACTCCGCCCGGGCGAGCGCGGGGTCGAGCACGTCGATCCGGTACGCGTCGTACCAACGGCCGAAGGTCGCGTAGTCGAACGGGAGGCCGGCGCCGGGCTCGTCGGTGGTTCGTTCGATCACCGGGCGACCCTATCCGTGCGGTTCACCGCGTCCGACCTATGGCCTCCCGGGGTGCGGACGGCTGCGGCCCTCAGCGGGCGAGCGATCTCAGTCGGCGGCCCAGGGCCCGTGGAGCTCCACGTTCGCCAGCTCGCGCCGCGACGAGATGCCGAGCTTCCGGTACACCTGGCGCAGGTGGTAGTCGACGGTGCTGGCGCTGATGAACAGCCGGCTGCCGATCTCCGGGCTCGTCGCTCCGGTTGCGGCGAGTCGCGCAACGTTCGCCTCCTGCGGCGTGAGCTGGAACTGCGTCTCGACCGACCGGCGCCGAGGCGTCTCGCCCGTGGCTGCGAGCTCGGTCCGTGCTCGGCGTGCGAACTCGTCGGCGCCCATTCGGGAGAACTGCTCGTGGGCACTTCGCAGCTCCCGCCGGGCGTCGTGCCGCCGGTTCTCGCGTCGGAGCCACTCCCCGTACAACAGGTGTGCGTGGGCCAGGTCGGTGGCGATGGACGTGGCTTCCAGCAGCGCGATCGCCTCGCGGTAGCTGCGGTCCGCCTCGTCGGCCGCGCGGGCGCTCAGCGCCCGGGCCCAGGCCAGGTGCCCCAGGCCCAACGGAGTGCCCGCTGCCGGCGCGCGCTCCTCGAGCCGGCGGAGGCACTCGGCGGCCATCATCTCGTCGTCGGCCCGCACCCCGGCCTCCACGCCCATCGCGAGGACCTGGCAGGCGAATCCCGGGGCGTCGGCGTCGACGATCGGGCGGATCGCCTCGATCACGTCGGCGTACCGCCCTTGGCTCAACGCGAGCCGCGCCAGAGCGACCTGCGCGATGTGCTCGAAGTTCGCTGCGCCGACGGCGTGCCCGAGTTGCGTGAGCATCGTCGAGGCCGCGACCGTCTCGGCCTCCTGACCGCGCCACGCGTACAGATCGCACTTGAACTGCTCGGTCACCTCGGGCACGCCGCCGCTCGCCGCTTCGATGACGGCCGCCTCGTCGTAGTGGCCTTCGGCGGTGGAGAACCGTCCCGTCCGGGTCTCGTACCTCGCCATCGCGTTGAGCACCGAACGAAGTGGACCCAGCACGCCTCGCTCACGGGCGCTCGTGTACACCCGGTCGCACCAGCGGCTCTGCGTCGAGTCGTCCCAGAGCTCGTTGGTGATCGTCACTCCGATGTAGGCGTCGGTGAACGAGGGCGCGGCCGGGTCATGCAGCAGGGCCTCGGCCGCACGCTGCAGCAGCGGCGCTGCTGCCCGTTGGCCCGACGTCACGAGGACCGCGACCGCGTCCAACTGCAGGTCCGTCATCGATGGTCGGTCGGGATGCTCGGACGGATGGGCGAGGGCGACGCGTCCGATCTCGTCGAGCGACGTTCCTGTCATGTGCTGCTGGGTGATGAGCGCGGCGTGCAGGGCGTCGAGCAGCGCGCTGCGCGCCCGGTCGAGGTCCACCGGGATGAAGGCGCGGGCGGCGGCCAGGAGCATCCGGGGTGCGCCTTGGAGGTTCCTGCGGCGCGCGCCGAACGCCTCGAGGCGGGTCGCCTCGGCCGCGTGCAGTGGGTCGGTGAGGAGCGGACGGACCTGCTGGAGCAGCAGGTCGACGCGAGACAGCCGGCCTGCTTCGTACTCCGCGTTCGCTGCGCTCAGCATCCGAGCCACACGCCGGTGTGGATCCGACGTGAACCGGGCGGAGTGCTGGAGGAAGCCCGCTTCGGTGCTGAAGCTGCCGCGATGCCGGGCCCGCGCCGCCGCCTCCTCCAACTCGTCGGCAACGGCGTCATCGAGCCCCCGAGCGGCCTCCGCGAGATGCCGCACTCGTCGGTCCGGGTCCAGGTCGCCGTCGATCTGCGCGGCGATCGCGGAGTGCACCCTGCGGCGGAGATCGGCGGGCGCCCCGCCGTAGACGGCGGAACGAACCAGAGGGTGACGGAACCGAACGGCGCCGTCGCGCTCGACCGTCACGAGCCCGCACCTGACCGCCGTCTCCTCAGCGGCCCTGCCAGCGCCCAGCGCAGCAGCTGCAGCGCGCACCAGCGGTGCGTCACCGGACGACTCGGCGGCGGCCACGAGCAGGAACACCTGGCTCTCGTCGTCGAGGGAGCGGATCTTGTGGAGGTAGTGCTCCTCGAGGCGTCGGCCGATGGGCAGCGGCACGCCAGCCGCCCGTCCGTCCCGGAGCTCGTCGTCGGTCAGCTCGGACGCCAGCTCGAGGAGCGCGAGGGGGCATCCGCCCGTCTCCTCCACGATGCGTCGGGCGAGCTCGGGCTCGACGTCGACGTCGACCTGCATCGCGAGCAGCTCGGACGCGGCGTCAGGTTCGAGCCCGCCGACGGGCATCGAGGGGATCCCCGCGAGCTGACCTCCTGGCGCGTCCGCGCTCCGGACTCCGAAGAGGATGGCCAGCCGGTCGGCCGACAGGCGGCGACCGACGAACGCCAGGGCGGAGAGCGACTCGTCGTCCAACCATTGGGCATCGTCGATCACACAGATGAGCCCGTGCTGCCTCGACGCGTCCGCAAGCAGTGTCAAGCTGGCGAGCGCCACCGTGGACGGCTCGCCCGGCGGGCTGTCGTCGATCCCGAACGCGGACCCCAGCGCGTCACGCTGGGACCTCGGCAGCGCCGACCGGTTCACGAGCAGCGGACGGAGCAGCCGGTGGAGTCCAGCGAACCCGAGCTCGCGCTCGGCCTCGACGCCGGTGATCCACATCGCAGGTGTTCCCGCAGCGGCGTCGACCGCAGCTTCGAGCAGCCTGGTCTTGCCCATGCCGGCATCGCCGTAGAGCACCAGGGAGCGGCCGGATCCCTCCCTCATCCCGGCGATGAGGTCATCGAGGGTCGCACGCTCGTGCTCGCGTCCGAGCAGCGGGCGCTTCGTGGCCCGATCGGCAGCTGCGAGCTCGTCGGTGGAGGAGGACGGGGGCGGGTTCCTCGACATCGATTCCATCGAATCCGTTCGGGCCGCGGGACACGGACACTACCGACGGCCGGACCCGGGGGACCGCTGGGTCGTCACGAGCGCTCGTTGGACCGGGAACGTCCAGGTGTAGCGCACCGCGAGCAGGCGCACCGCGGTGGTGAGGGCGGTGGCAGCAAGCGCCGCCGCGCCCACGTCCACCCCCATCGCGACCAGCACGACGAGGAGCACGGCACCGATCGCCGCGGCGACCGCATAGAGCGATCCGATGTGGAGCAGCGCGACCGGCCGGCCGAGCATCACGTCGCGGAGGATGGAGCCACCGACCGCAGCGATGACGCCCACGAACACGGCGGGAACGCCGGGCACTCCGAGCGACAACGACTTCGACGTGCCGATCGCTCCGAAGAGGCCGATCGTCACCGCATCGAGAGTGAGGATGAGAACGCGGAGACGTTCGAGCAGCGGCCGTAGTGACATCCCCACCAGCGCAGCCCCGACCGCCACCAGGACGTACCACTCCCCACGGATGACGACCGGGGGCTCGCCCAGCAGGAGGTCACGCAACACGCTGCCGCCGAGTGCGACGCCGATCCCGACGAGGACTACGCCGAGCACATCGATCCGACGGTCCGCGAACGCCCCGGCGAAGAGCGCTCCCTGGAGCCCACCGAGGGCGACGGCGACGAGCTCGATCCAGAGCGGGATGATGAAGGGCAGGATCAGACGCACGGCACGCGTTCTCCGGTTCCAGGGCTCGGGCCCCATCGCGTGGCGGTGTGCGCACGCGATGGAGCCCGCGCCTGCGGTCAGCGCGCGGTCGTGCAGGCCGCCTCGATGATGAGGTCGGTGACGGCGCCGGGTCGGGAGACCGTCACCGCGTGCGACGCATCGATCTCCACGAGCCGTGCGTCGGCCCGCTCCGCCATCCAGCGCGACAGCGACGCCGGCACGGCCAGGTCCTGTCGTGCGGCGAGCATCCACGACGGGATCGACCGCCACGCTGCGCGCGTGGCCGGGGCCTCGAAGGCAGCGAGGGCGAGGGGGCGCTGGGTGACGGCCATCTGCTGCGCCACATCCGGGTCCACGTCGGCGCAGAACAGCTCGGGGTACCGCTCCTGGTCGATGTAGAGCTCGGTGGCCGTGCCCCCATCGGGGGTCGGGTAGGGGACCGGCTGCGCCGCGGTGCCGAGCTCGGCGCCGGGGAACTTGTCGACCAGCTCGGCGAGGGTCTCCCC
>JAEXGP010000179.1 GCA_023450775.1 Actinomycetes bacterium
CACGACGCTGGGACCGTCGGAGGACGACACGACCACGACGATGCTGGGTGGAGCGGACGAGTCGGAGAACGAGTCGTTCGACGACGTCTTCGAGGGCTGCCCGGCCTGAACCTCGATTCCGTGTGCGTTTGATCGTCGCTCCACGACGACCAGCGCACCGAGAACGACGGCTCCAGCCGAACTTGGGCATGAGCGACCACTGGTTGGTCTGTGGTGCCCAAGGTCGGCCGGACGGCGCGGTGAGCGGGTGACGTGCCGTCCGGCGGGCTCACCTAGCGTCGCCGTCCGTGGACTGGAGCGACGTCGCGACGGTGGCGGTCACCGTGTTGGTGGGCGTCGGGGCCGGCATGCTCTCCGCCCTGCTCGGCGTGGGCGGCGCCGTGATCACCACGCCGGCCGTGCGGGTGCTGGGCGCCACGCCGATCCAGGCCGTGGGCTCCACCGTTCCCGCCATCCTCCCCGGCGCCATCGCCGGCACGCTCCGCTACGCCCGCGAGGGACTGGTCGACTGGACCGCGGCGCTCGGCCTGGGCGTCGCCGGTTCGGTGTTCGCGATCGTCGGCGCGCTGACGTCGGACCACGTCGGGGGCGGGGCCCTCATGGTCCTGACCGCGGCGCTCATGCTCTGGTCCGGGTTCTCGGTGGTGCGGGGAGGCCGCCGGGCGGCCGCCGGCCCGGGCGAGGAGGGGACCCCGGCCGTCGACCTGGTCGCTCCCGAGGAGGATGAGGGGCTGCTCGGAGAGGCGTTCGAGGGCACCGAGGCGTCCGAGACCGAGACGGCCTTCGCTCTGTCACGCGAGGAGGTGGCGATCGGTACCTCCTCGCAGGACAGAGCGGCGGCGGGGAAGCACCCCATGCCGTTGCTCGTCGGGCTCGGCGCGGCGTCGGGGTTCGTCGCCGGGTTGCTCGGTGTGGGCGGCGGCATCGTCATGGTGCCGGTCCTGACCGGCCCGCTCCGGGTGCCCATGAAGTCGGCGGTGGCGTCGAGCCTGGTGGCGGTGGCGATCTTCTCGGTGCCGGCGCTCATCACCCACGCGGTGCTGGGCCACATCGACTGGACGTACGCGCTGCCGCTGATGATCGGCGTCGTGCCGGGTGCCCGGATCGGCGCCCACCTCACGATCGGCAGCTCGGAGCGCACGGTCCGCCTGCTCTTCGGGGCGCTGATCGTCGTGCTGGCGGTCGTGTACGGCGGGTCCGAACTGGCGGCGCTGTGAGCCACCCGTAGCATGCGGTCGTGGCCCGAGCCCGCACCGAGACCCACCTGGCCCGCCGGTTCGCGGCCGACGACGACGCCCAGCACCTCGACGGCCGGCGCGACGGTGGCCGGCACGACGGCGCCAGGGCTGACGGCTCGACGCCGGTCGACCGCGGTCGGGCGCCCGAGTCGGTGCTGGTCGAGGAGCCGCTCGAGCTGCGGGTCGACGGCGTCACGGTCGCCACGACCATGCGGACGCCGGGGCACGACTACGAGCTCGCTGCCGGGTGGTGCCACGCCGAGGGGCTGCTCGACGGGGCGACGCTGCGAGGTATCCGCTACTGCGCCACGGGCAGCGCGGTCGACACCGGGTTCAACGTCGTCACCGTCGACACGGCCGGCCGGGCCGCTGCGCCCGAGCCACGCCTGACCTCGACCACCTCCAGCTGTGGCATCTGCGGCACCGAGTCCATCGACGAGCTCACGGATCGTCTGTCGCCGCTCCCCACCGGACCGCCGCTGCGGCACGACGTGATCGGCCGGCTGTCGGAGGCGGTGGCGAGCCACCAGGAGCTGTTCGCCCTCACCGGTGGCAGCCACGCCGCCGCGGCGATCACCGCCGAGGGCGAGGTGCTCGTGGTGCGCGAGGACATCGGTCGCCACAACGCGGTCGACAAGGTCGCCGGCCGGCTGCTGCTCGACGACCGGTTGCCCGCCACCGGCATGGTCCTGTGGGTGTCGGGACGGGCCAGCTTCGAGATGGTGCAGAAGGCGTGGGCCGCGGGGTTCGCCGGGCTCGTGTCGGTGAGCGCGCCGTCGTCGCTCGCGGTGCGAACCGCCGAGCGGGCCGGGCTGGTGCTCGTCGGCTTCGCCCGCGCCGGCCGCTTCACCGTCTACGCCGGGACCGACCGTGTGGTCGCGGGAACCGAGGATCCGGCCGGAGCGGCGTCGCCGGATCCTGAGGTCGGGATCGCGACAAGGGATGTCGCTGTGCACCCCTCTCTCCCCGAGGGTGGGGATGGCTGATCGGGCGCAGCGGCCCCGGCCCGCCGACCGGCTCGACCGGCGCCCCGTCGTCCCCCGACCGGTGGCGGCCGGGCTGCGGCGCGTCGGCCTGCACCCCGACCTGTGGGCCGGGCTCGTCCCCAACGGCGTCGATCAGCAGAAGCCGCGGCACTTCAAGGACATGCTGCGGATCGCCAGGGACAACTCGAACCACCCCAAGTACGCCTGGGACGTCCTCACCAAGGGCGTGTGCGACGGCTGCGCGCTCGGCGTCGCCGGGTTGCACGACTGGACCATCGACGGCGTCCACCTGTGCACCACCCGGCTGGAGCTCCTGGAGTTCAACACCGCGGACGCCATGGATCCGATCCTGCTGTCCGACGTGGGCGCGCTCCGCACGCGCTCGGGCAAGCAGCTCCGGTCGATGGGCCGCCTCGCCCACCCGATGCGACGCCGACGCGGCGAGCCCGGCTTCACGCGCATCACGTGGAACGAGGCGCTCGAGGCGTGCGCCGATGCGCTCCGCGCCACCACGCCGGAGCGGACCGCCATCTACATGACGTCGCGGGGCATCACCAACGAGACGTACTACGTGGCCGGCAAGGCGGCCCGGGCCCTGGGCACCGCCAACATCGACTCGGCCGCCCGCGTCTGCCACGCCCCGTCGACCCTCGGGCTCAAGGCGTCGATCGGCGTGGCCGCCTCCACCTGCTCGCTCAGGGACGTGCTGGAGACCGACCTGGTCGTGCTGTGGGGCACCAACCCCGCCAACAACCAGCCGGTGTTCATGAAGCACCTCGAGCACGCCAAGCGCAACGGCGCCAAGGTCGTCGTGGTCAACCCGTTCCTGGAGCCCGGCCTGGACCGGTACTGGGTGCCGTCGTCGGCCGAGTCGGCCGTGTTCGGCACCCGGATCTGCGACCTGCACGTGCCGGTCCGCCCTGGCGGCGACATCGCGCTGGCCAACGCGCTGATCAAGCGCCTGGTCGCGCAGCGCAAGGTGGACCACCGCTTCATCGACCACCACACGTCGGGCTGGCAGGACCTGGTGGCCGCGCTCGACGAGCAGGACCTGGACGACCTGATCGCCGACTCGGGCGTCGACCCCGAGACGTTCGAGCGGTTCGCCGAGATGTACGGCGACGCCGGCGGAGCGGTTCTCATCTGGTCGATGGGCATCACGCAGCACACCTTCGGCGTGGAGGGGGTGCGGGCCATCGTCAACGTGGGACTGGCCAGGGGCAACGTCGGCCGCAACGGCGCGGGGCTCATGCCGATCCGCGGACACTCCGGTGTGCAGGGCGGGGCCGAGATGGGGGCCTACGCCACCGCCTTCCCCGGCGGCGTCGCGATCGACGAGGACTCGGCCGCGGCGCTCTCGGAGCAGTGGGGCTTCGACGTACCGGCCCACGAGGGGCTGACCGCACCCGAGATGGTCGACGCCGCGGGCCGCGGTGACCTCGACGTGCTGTGGATGTCGGGCGGCAACTTCCTGGACGTCATGCCCGACCCGCAGGCGGTGGCCGAGGCGCTCGGCACCGTCGGCACGCGCATCCACCAGGACGTGGTCGTCACGTCGCAGATGCTCGTCGACGGCGACGACGTGATCCTGCTCCCCGTCACCACCCGCTACGAGCAGGAGGGCGGTGGCACGTCGACCACCACCGAGCGGCGCGTCGCCTTCTCGCCCGAGATCCCACGGCAGGTCGGCGAGGCGCGCAGCGAGTGGCGCCTGTTCGGCGACATCGTCGCCCGGGTGCGGCCCGACCGTGCCGACGACTTCGCGTGGCCGACCAACCAGGACCTCCGGGCCGAGATCGCCCGGGTGGTCCCGTCGTACGCGGGCATCGAGTTCCTGGAGACGACCGGCGACGCCGTCCAGTGGGGCGGCCGCCACCTCTGCCCGGGCGGGCGGTTCCCCACGCCGGACGGCAAGGGCCACTTCACCCCGCTGGACCCGCCGCGGGCTGCCGTGCCCGAGGGGCGGTTCCTGGTCTCGACGCGCCGCGGCAAGCAGTTCAACTCGATCGTCTGGGCCGACACCGACCCGCTGACCGGCGCCGTGCGCGACGCCGTGTACCTGGACCGCACCGATGCCCACGCGCTCGGGCTGTCCGACGGCCAACCCGTGCTGCTGCGCTCCGACACCGGCGAGATGACGGCGCGCGTGCACCTCTCACGCCTGCCCCGCGGCACCGCCCAGGTGCACTGGCCCGAGGGCAACGCGCTGCTCCCGGCGGGCGCCGCGCACCGTGAGCCCGGCTCCCGCATCCCCGACTACCAGGCGATCGTCGAGATCATCCCCACCTGACCGGCGCCTCACCGCTCGATCTTGGGGGATTTCGACAGGTGATCCGTCGGATTCCCCCAAGTTCCGCCGGCGTCGCGCTGGGCCGGGCGGTCGGTCAGGCCATGACCTTGTCGAGGCTGCCGTCGGGGCGGAGCTGGACGTAGCCGCCGGTGGTGCGGTCGCCGCCGTCGACGTAGATGCGCACGACCGTGTCGTCGGTGAACGGACGGCCCGACTCGACGATCAGGTGCGTGACGCCGTCGGAGCCGTCGAGCGGGCGACCCAGCTG
Source organism: Actinomycetes bacterium (assembly GCA_023450775.1). GTDB lineage: Bacteria > Actinomycetota > Acidimicrobiia > Acidimicrobiales > Microtrichaceae > Dermatobacter. The sequence goes on from JAEXGP010000179.1 coordinate 4,783, forward strand.
CTGTGACACCAGCGCCGGCGCGCCCGGCAGCGCGGCGGCGACCGCCGGCCAGTTGACCGCGCCCATGTCGAACAGCTCGACGGCCAGGTCGTCGGCCGGCGTGAGCCGGACCGGCTCGGGTCGGGAGACCTTCCCGTCACGCCAGTCGCGCTCGTCGACGTTGGCGGGGTTCGCCGGATCCTGGCTCTGCAGCGACGCGTACGCACCGCTGCCGACCGGGAAGTGGGTCGTGAACCGCAGGGCCGCGCCCGGGCCGGCGGCGGCGCGGAGCGCGTCGACCGCGGTGAGCAGCGCCGTGCCGGGATCCGTCGGAGCGGTGGTCGTGGTGTCCGGCACGGAGGTGGCGGACGGCTCGCCCGTGTCGGCGCCGGTCGGCGCCTCGGTGACCGGGGCGA
>JAEXGP010000253.1 GCA_023450775.1 Actinomycetes bacterium
GCACGTCCTCCGCGGCCTCGACGATGCTCTGCCATCCGGTGCAGCGGCACAGGTGCGCGGCGAGCGCCCGGTCCACCGCGCCGGCACGGACACCGCCCTGGTCGGCCGCCTTCTCCCGCAGCGCCTCCAGTCGGACGACGATGCCAGGGGAGCAGAAGCCGCACTGGCTCGCACCGTGGTCCAGGAACGCCTGCGCCCAACGGTCCCGCACCTCCGCATCGAGGCCGTCGAACGTGCGGACGTCGCGGCCGGCCACACGCCGCAGCGGCGTCACGCACGCCACCCTGGCGGTGCCGTCCACGATCACGGTGCAGCAGCCGCACTGGCCCTGCGGTGAGCAGCCGTCCTTGGCCGACGTGACGCCGAGCGGTCCGCGCAGCGCCTCGAGGAGCGTGATCCCGTCGTCCGCGACCGACACGGCGTCGCCGTCGAGCGTGAACGCGACCTCGCTCGACGGCACCAGCGACGACGGCGCGGGCCCGGCGGGCGGCTCGCTCGACGACGGCTCGCTCGATGGGTGGCCCGTTGGCTGCGCTGGCGAGGGCACGGAACTCCTCCTTCGGACGGGCCGACCGACAGCTGAGACAGCGCTCGGGGCGTGCCGCCGGCTCCGTCGGCCCGATGGGACCGGGCGGCAACGGGACGGTACCTTCCCAGGTCGTGCCCGCCCACCATCGACACGAGCCCCACGTCGCCCACCACGCCGCCGACGACCCGGCCGGCAGCGGACTCGTCGTCGCCCGCCGGCGTCTCCTGCAGGGCGGCCTGGCCCTGGGTGCGCTGACCGTCGGCGGCTCGATGCTCGCGGCGTGCGGTGAGAACGAGACGAACACGCAGGAGTCCACGGACGTCCCCGCGCACGCACTGCTCGCCGCGTTCCCCCAGGGCCTGCCCCACATCCCCGCCGGGGTGCCGACGCGTCTGCCCTACCTGGTCTCGGACTCCGAGGGCGTGCCCCTGTCCGAGATCCAGGGCGACGTCACGTTCACGATCTCCCAGGACGGCACCGAGCTGGGCACGGTCGAGGCGGTCCCGCGCATGGACGGCGTCCCCCGGGCCTACCTGCCGGTCACCTTCACGTTCCCGGAGCCCGGGCTCTACGACCTGACTGCGACGTACGACGGCTCCGAGCTGGACTCCACGATCGAGGTCGTCGAGGCGTCACGCGTCGGGCCGCCGGTCGTCGGGGAGCAGCTGCCGCCCGTCGACTCGCCCACGTTCGACCGGACGCTCGAGGTGGACCCGCTGTGCAGCCGGGTGCCCACGTGCCCGTTCCACTCGGTCAACCTGCAGGACGCGGTCGGTCAGGGGAAGCCGATCGTCATGCTCATCGCCACGCCCGCCTACTGCCAGACCGCGGTGTGCGGGCCCGTGCTGGACCTGGTGATGGAGGCGACCGAGGGCCGCACCGACCTCAACGTGCTGCACCAGGAGGTCTACAAGAACCCCAAGGGGCAGCGGGACCTCAACGACGCCCAGCTCGCCCCCGTGCCCGAGGCGTACGACCTGCGGTTCGAGCCGGTCCTCTACATCACCGACCGCGCCGGCACGATCGTCGCCCGGGCCGACGTCACCGTCGACCGCGGCGAGCTCACCGAGCTGCTCACCCTCGCGGTCTGAGTCCGGCCGCTCCGCTCGGGGCGCAGTGCTGTCGCTGCTCGGGGCGCAGTGCTGTCGCCGCTCAGGGCGCAGTGCCCAGGGCCGTGTGGGCGGTGGGTCGCCGGGCGTCGCGCAGCGAGGTCGGCGACTCGCCCGCGAACCGGGCCACGTCGCGCGACAGATGGCTCTGGTCCGCGTAGCCGTGGTGCGCCGCGACCTGTGAGAGCGGCGCGTGGCCCAGGTCCGCGCTGGCGCGCTCGAACCGCACGATCGCCGAGACGGTCTTCGGCGTCAGGCCCACCTGCTCACGGAAGCGCGCCGACACGTGACGATGGCTGCGGCCGGACCGCTCCACGACGTCCGCGATGCGCACCTGGCCACCGGAGCGGTGGATCTGGCGCCAGGCGCCGGTCACGACCTCGTCCGCCGGCCGACCGAGCTCGGCACGGCGGAGCAGCGCGGATTCCAGGATCGCCAGGCGGGTCTGCCAGTCGGGCGCCTCGGCCAGCCGCTCCGCCGTCGGCCCGGTCAGATCGGGCGCCAGCTCCTCCAGGGCCACGACGCGGTCCGCCAGGTCCCGGCCCTCCTCGCCGAGCAGCTGACGGACGCCGATCGGGGTGAGGTACGCCTGCACGCAGCGGTACGTGGGCGTCGCGACCGTGGACACGGGGACGGCCGACATCCCGGCCACGAACGACTCCACGCGCTCGGCCGCCGGAGCGCCGTCGCGCCGCACGTCCATGCCGCCCTCGACCGAGATCACCAGGGGCACGAGCGAACCCGCCGCCTGACGTCGCTCGACCGGCGCGACCTCGACCTGGTCGAACCCGACGAGGCCGGCGACGAGACCGTCGAGGCCGGCGTGGGTCCGGTGCCGGTGCAACGTCACGGCCATGCCGCACATGTCAGCACCGATCGCACCGGGCGCGGTCAGATTCGTCCACGACGGCATCGCCCGATCGTCCGAGGATGACCTGGCCGGCACGACGGGCGTGCCGGCGCGAGACGGAGGTGTGTCCGATGGGTCGGCTGGTGCTGGTGGAGTTCCTGAGCGTCGACGGGGTCGTGCAGGGACTGGGGTCACCCGACGAGGACCGCCGCGGCGGCTTCGAGCACGGCGGCTGGGGCGCGCCGTACGCGGAGGACGTCCACGCCACGATCGGCCTCGACGGCATCAGCGCCACCGCCGCCTACCTGTTCGGTCGTCGCACGTACGAGAAGATGGCCGAGTTCTGGCCGCACCAGCCGAGCTCCGACCCGATCGCGGCGCACATGGCCGCCGTCCCCAAGTTCGTCGCCAGCCGCACGCTGCGCGACGAGGATCTGGACTGGCCGGGGTCCTCGGTCCTCCGCGGCGATCTCGAGGACGCCGTCCGCTCGGTCACCGGCGACGCCGCGGGCGACGTCGCGGTGCTGGGCAGCGGCGACCTGGCCCGCCAGCTGCTGGGCCACGACCTGGTGGACGAGCTGCGGCTCATCGTGCACCCGCTGCTGCTCGGCACCGGCACGCGGCTGTTCGGCGACCTGCCGGCGCCACGGGACCTGCAGCTGGTCCGCCACGACGTCAGCCCCGGCGGCTCGCTGGTGCTCAGCTACGTGCTCGGACGCACCGGCTGAGCGGTGCTGGCTGTCAGCTGAAGGACTGGCCGCAGCCGCAGGTGCGCTCGGCGTTCGGGTTCGTGATCGCGAACCCGGACTGCTCGAGGCCGTCCTTGTAGTCGAGCGTGGCGCCCTGGAGCAGCTGGGCGCTCGACGGGTCGACCACCACGCTGACGTCGCCGTACGAGGTGGTGATGTCGTCGTTGGCCACGTCCGTGTCGAAGAACATCTCGTAGGCGAACCCGGAGCAGCCGCCCGGACGCACGGCCACGCGGAGCGCCAGGCCCTCTTCGCCCTCGGCGTCGATGAGCTGCTTGACCTTGCTGGCTGCGCTGTCGGTCAGGGTGATCACGTTGTCCTCCACGCGGGGCGCACGAGTGTGTCTGTTTCGAAGTGTACCGCCGCCCTCCCGGACCTCCCAGGCGTCGGGGACGGGGGTGGGAGAAGAACGTCGGGGACGGGGGTGGGAGAAGAACGGCGTCGGGCGTGGGGACGGGAGAAGAACAGCGTCGGCGTCAGGCGTCGGCGACGAGCGTGGCGCGACAGGGCTCGCGGTGCGACAGGTCGTGGAAGTCGTCGACGTGGCCGCCCCCGACCTCGTCGACGAAGCCCTCGAGCAGCCCACGGTGGAGCGCGCACACGAGCTCGGGGTTGGACGCGGCCAGGTCCGCGAACGGGCAGTGCCCGAACGCCACCGTGGTGGTGTCGTCCTCGGTCACCTCCGCGGGGTCGAACCCGAGCTCGGCGAGCATGGCCACCGCGGCGGCCACGCACGGGCGGGTGCGGCCGCCGAGCGAGTCCCGGTGGGCCAGCGTGCGGCCCTGCTCGCGCCCCGCGGCGACCACCGGCTCGCCCGAGAGCCCGGCGTCGGCCGCGAGGTCGAGCAGCATGCGGGCCATCATCGGGAACACCGGCGGCTCGAGCCCGAGCGACGGGGCGTCCGCGGCCAGGCTGTACAGGTTCTGCGGTCGCCCGACGGCACCGCGGGTGTCGGGCCGGGCCTCGAGCAGTCCGACGTCACGCATGCGCTCCAGGTGCGGGCGCACGGTGTTGGGGTGCAGGCCGAGCGACTCCGCGATCTCGGCCGTCGCGAGCGGGCGCGGCGAGCGGGCCAGCTCCAGGTAGATCGCGTAGCGGGTGTTGTCACCCAGCGTCTTCAGCAGGTCGAGGCGGTGCTCGGACGGACCCACGGGAGAAAGGCTACCCGCGCGGCTGAAATAACACGGCGGCGACCGGTAAAATCACTGCGTGACCGATCCAGCCCCGGCTCCCGGACCGCGGAGCGTGCCCGCGCCCCCCACGGTCGACGAGGTGATGGGGCTCCTGCGCGGCGTGATCGACCCCGAGCTCGGCTCCGACATCGTCGAGCTCGGCATGGCCAAGGGCGCCCGGGTCGACGACGACGGGACCGTGCACGTCACGGTCGCGCTCACCACGTCGGGCTGCCCGCTGCGGGCGGAGATCCAGCGCGACGTCCGGGCCCGGGTGGGGTCGCTGCCGGGCGTCACCCGCGTGCGCCTGGACTGGACGGAGCTGAACCAGGCCGAGAAGGCGGCCGCCATGGAGCGGGCCCGGCGCAACATCGCCGAACGCCCCGAGCGCACCGCCGTGCCCTCGACCACCAAGGTGATCATGGTCGCCTCGGGCAAGGGCGGCGTCGGCAAGTCGTCGGTCACGGTCAACCTCGCAGCGGCGATCGCGCACATGGGCTTCACGGTCGGCGTCATCGACGCCGACATCTGGGGCTTCTCGGTGCCGCGCATGGTGGGTCTCGAGGGGCGCCTGCAGGCCGAGCAGGCCGACGACGAGACCGCGCCGACCGACGAGCGCCGTCCGCGCATCATCCCCAACGAGATCCGGGTCGGCAGCGGTCGCCTGAAGGTCGTCTCGATGGGCTTCCTGGTCGACGACGAGGGCAGCGCGCTCATGTGGCGGGGCCTCGTGCTCAACCGGGCGGTCCAGCACTTCCTGGAGGACGTCGACTGGCAGGGCGTCGACTACCTGCTCATCGACATGCCGCCCGGCACAGGCGACGTGCAGATGGGCCTCGCCAAGCTCCTCCCCCGCGCCGAGATGCTCGTGGTCACCACGCCTTCGCTCACCGCGCAGAAGGTGGCGGTGCGGGTGGTCGACATGGGCCGCAAGAACTTCCTCCACGTGGCCGGCGTGGTGGAGAACATGTCGAGCTACGTCGACGACACCGGTCGCGAGCACCGTCTGTTCGGCTCGGGCGGCGGCGACCGGCTGGCCGAGGAGGCAGGGCTGCCGCTGCTGGCGCGCATCCCCATCGAGGAGGCGGTCGCCGACGGCGGCGACCACGGCCGGCCGATCGCGCTCGGCGAGGGACCGGCGGCCGAGGCGTTCCGGGCCCTCGCCCGCCGCATCGTCGACGAGGTGATCCCGCCGGCCGACATGTCGGGCTGCAGCACCCGGATGCTCGACGCGGTCGAGGCCGCGCTCGCGGCGGCGGACGCCACCGGCTGAGCACTGCCATCCTGGGCCCATGAAGGTGCGCGTGGGCTTCGGGCTCGGGACCCGGACGGACTTCGTCGACGAGCGGTTCCTGGACCTCGTGACCCTGCTCGAGGACCTCCGCTTCGACAGCCTCTGGCTCTCCGAGCGCATCACCGGCCCATGCCCCGACCCGGTGGTGGCCCTGGCCGCGGCGGCCGGGCGGACCAGCCGACTCAAGTTCGGCATGTCGGTCATGGTGCTGCCGGGCCGCAACCCGATGCTGGTGGCCAAGGAACTGGCCACGCTCGACCAGCTGTCCGGCGGCCGCCTGCTGCCCGCCTTCGGGCTGGGCGCGGTGAACCCCGCGGAGCAGCAGGCGTTCGGCGTGGAGCGCGGCGAGCGGGCCGCGCTGTTCGACGAGGCGTTGCCGCTCATCCGCCGGCTGTGGACCGAGGAGCGGGTCGACCACGACGGTCCGAGGTTCCACCTGCAGGGCGCGAAGGTCCGGCCGTTCCCGCGCCAGGACCCTCCCGATGTGTGGCTGGGCGGGATCGCTCCGGCGGAGCTGCGGCGGGTGGGCCGCCTGGGCGACGGGTGGCTGCCGAGCTTCGTCACCCCGGCGGACGCCGAGGCGGGGCGGGCGGTCGTGGAGCGCACAGCAGCGGAGCACGACCGGAGGATCGACCCCGAGCACTTCGGCGTGCTGCTCGCGTACTCGCTGGAGCCCATCTCCGACGAGGTGCTCGCGCTGCTGCCGTCGCGTCGGGAGGACGTCGATCCACGGGACCTCGTCGCATCGGGCGCCGAGCAGCTCCGCGATCGCATCCGCTCGTTCGTCGACGTCGGCTTCTCCAAGTTCGTCGTCGTGCCGCTCGGCGATCCGGCCGACCCGGCGGCGCACCTGGCGGAGCTGGCCGACGTGGTGCTCCCGCTCCAGACCTGACCGGCGCGGCCGCACGGGACGACCGGGCCGCGCCGCCCGTCAGTCGAAGACGAGCACGCCCCGGAGGTTGTTGCCGTGGCGCATGTCCTCGTAGCCCTGGTTGATGTCGTCGAGCGAGTAGGTGCGGGTCACGAGCTCGTCCAGGCGCAGGCGGCCGTCGGTGTACAGCCCGAGGAGGTCGGGGATGTCGGTGCGCGGGTTGCAGGCCCCGAACACCGTGCCCTTCACCTCCTTCTGCGACATCGCCAGGTCGAACAGCCCCATCGAGACCTCCTCGGCCATCACGTTGGCGATCGCGGTGACCACGACCGTCCCGCCCTTGGCCGTCATCGCCAGCGCGGGCGCGACCAGGTCGCCGGTCATCAGCCCCGGGACGAGGATCACGGACTCGGCGCCGCGGCCGCGGGTGAGCTGCTGCACGAGCGGCGCCGCCTCGTCCATGGACGCCGCGGTGTGCGTGGCGCCGAACGTGTGGGCCTGCTCGCGCTTCCACTCGACCAGGTCGACCGCGACCACGTGCCGGGCGCCGGCCATCGCCGCGCCCTGCACCGCGTTCATGCCCACGCCGCCGGTGCCCACGACCACGACCGTGTCGCCGGGTCGCACCTCGGCCCGCCGGACGGCGGACCCCCAGCCGGTGGCGACCGCGCAGCTCACGAGCGCGGCGGGCACGAACGGGATGTCGGGCTCGACGCGCACCACCGAGTCCTGGGACACGAGCATGTGCTCGGCGAACGTGCCCAGCTTGAGCACCGGGTCGCAGGGCGTGCCGTCGAGCAGCCGGTGGGCCCGGCGACCGTCGCTGATCATGCCGGGCAGGAAGGCGTCGGCGCCCATGTCGCACAGGTTCTGGCGACCGGTCACGCAGTAGTGGCACTCGCCGCAGGTGGGGAAGAAGGACGCCGCCACGTGGTCGCCGACGGACACCCGGTGCACGCCGTCGCCCACCGCGATCACCTCGCCCGAGCCCTCGTGACCGCCGATCATCGGGAACGGCGACTCCATGCCCGGCTCGTCGAACAGCTCCTCGGGCGGGGTCATGTCGCCCCGGAGGATGTGCTCGTCGGAGTGGCAGAGCCCGGCGGCGCGGGTGCGGACCAGCACCTCGCTGGGACCCGGGTCGTCGAGCTCGACGTCCACGACCTCCCAGTCGCGACCGACCCCGAAGATGACCGCTGCCCGCGTCCTCATCCGACCTGACCCCCCGGTCCGTCCCGTCGAGGCCGGACGCTACTGCGCGACCCGTCGCGCGAGCCGGTGCGTCAGCCCGGCTCGCCGGTGACCGGGCGGGACGTGTCGAGGTCGTACACGCCGCCGGTCAGCTCCGGATCGCCGGGCAGCAGGATCCGCATGCCGTCGACCCCGTCGGTGATCGTCGGCAGCACCGGTCGCACCTCGGACAGCGTGCGAGCGTGTTCGAGCACGTCGGCGGCGCCGTCGAACCGGGACAGGGCGACGAGGGTCCGGACGGTGGGGAAGATCATCACGATCTCGCCGTCGTCGTGGCGGCGCAGCGCCTCGACCGGCGTGAGCCACTCGGTCGAGATCAGCTCACGGTCGTCGTGGACGACCTCCTGATCGGGTGCGGCCGCCACGAAGAACCGCGTGTCGTACCGCCGGTGCGAGCCGAGCGGCGTGATCCAGCGGGAGAAGTAGTGGAGGGCACCGACGTCGAGTCGCAGGCCCTCCTCCTGCGCCACCGCCGCGATCGTGCGCCGTCCATGGTCGACGTCCTGGCGGTGCCGCACGAACCGCTCGGCGACGGACGGCTCGGTCACGTCGAGCGGGCGCCCGTCGGCGTGACGGGCGATCAGCACGCCCGCCTCCTCGAACGACTCGCGGATGGCCGCGACCCAGAACGCCAGGCCGCCGGCATCAAGGCCCAGGCGACGGGAGGCCTCGGCGTCGTCCAGCCCGGTGCACACCGCGGCACTGGCCGGGTCGCCGTCCTCGGGATCGACCGCGCCGCCCGGGAAGACGTAGGCACCGCCCACGAAGTCCGACGCGAGGTTCCGCTGCATCAGGCACACCTCGAGCCCGTCGTCGCCGTCGCGCACGAGCATGACGGTGGCCGCGTCGCGGACCGGCACGTCCTCGGGGTGCAGCGCGCCGAGCGGGACCGTGTTCACGCGGGCGTGCTCCGATGCGATCGTGGGGCGGTCAGCGTGCCGGATCGATCTCGCGCGGGCCGTCGACCTCGACGTCGACGACCTCGGCGTAGGCGTCGGTGACGTCGTGGCTCTCCGCGTCGACCACCCCGCCGCGCCAGCCGGAGCGGCCCCGGCCGGTGGTGCCGCCGAACGAGGTGCCGAACGAGCCGAGCGGGGCGCCGCCGAAGGAGGCCGAGAAGATCGCGGCGGAGCGTGCGGCACGGCGTTCGATCCACCGGGCGACCACGGGTCGCAGCAGCGCCCGCGTGGGCGGGAAGAGGAGCAGCAGCCCCGGCACCGCGGTGAGGAAGCCCGGGACGATCAGCAGCACGCCGCCCACCACGACCATGAGGCCGTCGAGCAGCGAGTCGGTGGGCTGTCGACCGGCCGCGAGCTCGGCGTTGGCCTTCCGCCACACGCTGAGGCCCTCGGAGCGGATCAGGACGAAGCCCAGGAGGCTCAACCCGACGAGCAGGACCACGGTGAGGAGCGCACCGATCCACTGGGCGACGAGGATCGCGGCCCAGATCTCCAGGACCGGGAGGACCAGGAAGAGCAGGAGGGCGACCACGGCGACACCCTACGACGACGGGCCGCGACCGCGACCCTCGATGTGGGACCCTCCGCAGAGCCCGCTCAGGTTGTCCGCCGGTGCGACCGGCTCGGCGCCGGCTCAGGCCTCGATCAGGGCCCGACGTTCGGCCTCGTTGAGACCGCCCCAGATGCCGTGCGGCTCCCGGATCTCCAGCGCGTAGTCGAGGCACTCGTGCTGGGCCGGGCACTCGGCGCAGATGGCCTTGGCGCGCCGCTCGCGCTCCAGACGGTCGGCCTTGCGCTCGAACTGCGGCGGCGGGAAGAAGACCGCGGCCTGCGGTCCCCTGCAGGCTGCCTTGACCTGCCACATGTCGTGGACCTGTTGTGCACTCACCGGTCGGACCCCCCCTTTCGGTGTGCGGCGCACCCTATGCACGCCCTCCGACGGTGCTCAAGGAGCAATTTGTGCGCGCCCTGCTCGCGATCGCGAACGGCCGACGGCGTGACGCCCGGGGCGGTCCCGATCGGCGACGCGCGGGCCTCCGGAGAGGGGTGGCGCCGAGGGCCGGATCAGGCGCCGGTGGGAGGGTCGGACGCCGCGCTGCCGGCGTCGCTGCCCGCGTCCGAGGAGACCGTGTCGGTGGGGGCCGGGTCCGTGGGGGCCGTGTCCGCAGGGACCGTGCCCCGCCGGCGGTTGCGCATCTCCCGGTAGTCGATGGCGCCGCCCTCCTCGGGCTCCACCTCGAGCACCAGGCCGTCGATCGCCACCACCCGGACCCGCTCGCCCGGCTGGATCGGCGTGGCCCGGTTGACCCGCGCCCGCCAGAGCGCGCCCAGGACCGTCACCGTCCCCTCGGGATCGACCGTGGTCGTGGCGCTGCCCATCTCGCCGATCATCCACTCGCGCCCGATCGTCGGGGTGGCGAAGCGGGTCCGGACCATGGCGGGCATGCCGGAGAACATGGAGACGCCGATGCCCACGATGCCCGCGGTCAGCGCGATCCACGTGGGCTTGAACTCGGTCATCAGGAACAGCGAGGCCACGACGAACATGGCCATGCCGATGATCGTCCACGCGCGCGGGATGCCCGTCTGCACGTCGATCGCGAAGGCCACGAAGCTCAGCACGAAGAGCGCGAGCGCCCACTGCGCGTGGGGCAGCTCGGCCAGGCCGTAGCCGCCCAGGACGGTGAACAGCGCGCCGACGACGCCGGCGATGCCGATGCCGGCGGTGAAGAACTCGAACACGAGCAGGCCCAGGCCGATCGTGAGCAGCAGGTAGGCGACCGACGGGCTGGCGACGGTGTGGAAGAGCTGGGTCGACAGCGGCAGCTTGGAGAAGCGGACGGTCGTGAGCGGCACCGTGCGGCGCTCGCCGTCCTCGGTCTTGGTCTCGGTCTCGACCCCGTCGAGCTGCACGATGTGCTCGCCGATCGTGGGCGAGAACCGGGTGACGAGCTCGGCCTTCACCGCCGCCTCGCCGGAGAACGACCGGTCCATCGCCGCCTGCTTGGGACCCTCGAACAGGTCGCCGAAGCGCGCACGGGACAGCCGCTGGTGACCGACGTCGCCGATCGACGCGCCGGGTGCGATGCCGGAGCTGTCGGCCACCTGCACGAGCTCGGCGGCACCACCGAGCGCGTCGGAGCCGGACGGGCCGATCCAGACCGACACGGGCACGTCCGATCCCTGGATCGCCTCGGCCACCTGGTCCAGACGGGCGTCGCCCACCGCCGCGCCCCGGCTGTCGAACTGCAGGATGACGGCGACCACGCCGTCGGAGCGCCGCGCGGACGCGAGCGTGTCGACGACGAAGTCCGCCTCGATCTCGTCGATCAAGCCGTTGACGGCCACCACGTCGACGCAACCGTGGTCTGCGCACGAGTTGGACTGGGCCCCGGCAGGGGTGGCCAGGAGGCTGCCGAGCGCACCGATCCCGAGCAGCAGCAGGGCCGCCGCTGCGCCGAGCCGGCGCCGCGATCGGCGCGGATGCGGGGTAGGAGGGGTGGCGCCGTGGGTGCGGCGCAGGGGCGCGGCACGCCGTTCGGCGGGACGTCCCCGCCGGACATCGCTGGTCACGGCACTGGCTAGTGTGCCCAACTCGAGGGCCTCCGAGGGGACGTCGTGGATCCTGCGCAGTTTCTCACCGCATCAGGTGTGATCATCGTCGCCGGGAAGGGCGGCGTGGGCAAAACCGCCGTGAGCGCGGCGATCGCCGTGGCCGCCTCGTCGGTCGGTCTCCGCACGCTGATCGTGGAGGTCGAGGGCAAGGGCGGCATGGCCTCGATGTTCGACTCGCAGGGCCTCCGCTACGACGAGGCAGCGCTCGTCGAGGCGGCCGAGGGCCACGCCGGCGTGCGCGCCCGCACGGTCACGCCCGACGACGCGCTGCTCGACTACCTGGCCGACCGCGGGCTGCACCGGATCTCCAACCGCCTCGTGTCGACCGGCCTGCTGGACATCGTGTCGACGGCCGTGCCGGGCATCCGCGACATCCTCGTCCTGGGCAAGGTCAAGCAGCTCGAGCGCAGCCGTGAGCACGACCTCATCGTCCTCGACGCGCCCGCCGCGGGCCACGCGATCACGTTCCTGCGCTCGGCGTCGGGCCTGGCCGACGCGGTGAAGGTCGGGCCGATCAACGCCCAGGCCGCCGACGTGCTCGAGCTGCTCACCGACCCGGCCCGCTGCCGCGTCGTCCTGGTCACCGTCCCGGAG